>DATJAA010000318.1:0-7108 GCA_035516815.1 Acidimicrobiia bacterium
AGCAATCTCCACGACACCATCCGTTCTTCACGACTCAAGATCGCGGTCACGCTGGCGGGGATGCACGACTTCGAGACGGCGGCCACGAGCGCGACCAGCCCGATTCTCGGTCCGAGCCGTCTCACCGCGAGGCAGATGGCCGACTACGTCATCGCGCAGCACTACAAGCCGAACATCACCGTGCCGATCGGGACGCTCGCCCAGTTCTATCTCGACGAAGGGCTGCGTACGGGAGTGCGAGGCGATGTCGCCTTCGCGCAGTCGATCCTCGAGACGGCAGGCTTCGCGCACCCGGGCAGCGCCGCCACCGACAACAACTTCGCCGGTATCGGATGGTGCGACACGTGCGCGCACGGGATGGACTTCCCCGATGCGAGGACGGGAGTGCGCGCGCAGTTGCAGCTATTGCGCATCTACGTCGACCCGAAGTTCCCGGAGGCGACGTACAAGGACCCGATCCTCCTCCGGGGGTCGCTGAAGCTCGGCTTCCGCGGCAAGGTGCAGACCTGGTGGGATCTGTGGGGAACCTGGGCCACGGGTGCGCTCTACGGGCAACGTGTGTACGACATATACGAGCGCATGGTCGCGTTCGCGGCACACGATCCCGCGCCGAAGGTGGTCGCCGGCGCAAAGCCGGTCGCACCCGCGGCTCCACTGGTACCCGCGCCCTGACCGCGACAGTCCGCTCAGGCGGGCGTCAGATGCACAGGTAACCGGCGGATGCCGGTGTGTTTGTTGCTACGAGTCCACTCGACCGGGCCTGCGAGCCCGATGTCCGCGACGCGCGCGCACAGCTCCTCGAGCACGACCCGGATCTCGAGTCGGGCGAGATTCGCGCCCAGACAGTGGTGAACGCCGTGACCGAACCCGAGGTGCGGATTGGGGTCGCGGGTGAGGTCGAACCGGAATGGATCCGCGAACACGCTCTCGTCACGATTCGCGGACGCCTCCCAGAACACGACCTTGTCGCCCGCGCGAACCGTTTCGCCGCACAGGTCGATGTCGCGTGTCGCGGTGCGCCGGTTGTACGCGGCGGGATGCGTCCAGCGCACCGTCTCCTCGACCGCCGCGGACTCGACCAGACCGCGACCGCGCAACCATCGCCACTGGTCGGGGAACGCGTCGAGTGCGACGATCGCGCCCGCGATCGAATTGCGCGTCGTGTCGGCCCCGGCCGCCCACAGCAGCGAGAAGAAGAACTGCAGCTCCTGATCCGTCAGCGCGGGCGGGTCCTCGCCGTCGAGGCGGGCGTGGCAGACGATCGACAACATGTCCTCGGCCGGGTGCTCGCGCTTGTCGGAGATCAGCGCCGAGCCGTATTCGAACATCGCCGCGGCCGCCCGCGCGACCTCATCGGTCGTCTCGAACGAACCGCGGTCGCCCTTGAAGTCGAAGGAGTGCTCGATCCAACCGAACAAGCGGTGCCGGTCGGCCTCGGGAATGCCCATCAGAATGCAGATCGCCTGCATCGGCAGCTCGCCGGCGACCTCGGCGACGAAATCGGAGTCGCCGCGCTCGACCGCGGCGGTGACCAGCCGGGCCGCTCTCGTACGCAGCTCCTCCTCCAGCCGCGTGAGCATGCGCGGGGTCAAGCCCTTGCTCACCAGCAACCTGACGCGCTGGTGACGCGGATCGTCCATCATGTTGAGCATCAGCCCGGCGACCGGAAGGTCGTTGATCGTCGTACCGCCGAACGGACGGCTCCCACCCGTCTCCGACGAGAACGCGCCGGGATCGTGGACGACGGTCAGGCAGGCCGAATGCGCGTGTACCGACCAGAACCCCTCGCCGTCGGGGGTGTGCGCGGTCGGCTCGTGCCACAGCACCGGCGCGATCGCGCGCAACTCGGTGAAGACGTCGTGCGGGAAGCCGCCTGCGAACAGATCGAGGTCGGTGAGATCGACGCCCTCGGGAATCCGCGCCACGAACCGGACGTTATCTTGCCGCATATGCCGAATATCGAGGATTTCAACAACGACTTCGCCGGATTCAACGCGGCGCTGATCGACGAGTTCCGCAACAACGCCGGCCACGTGACCGGCATGTTTGCCGGCGCACCGATCGTACTGATCACGACGACGGGCGCGAAGTCGGGGAAACGCCGGACGACACCGATCGTCTACACGACCGACGGCGACAACGTCGTGATCATCGCGTCGAAAGGCGGTGCCCCTACGAGCCCCGACTGGTATCACAACCTCGTCGCGAATCCCGACGTGACCGTCGAGCTGCCGAGCGAGACGTTCGAGGCCCGCGCCCGTGTGACCGAGGATCCCGAGCGTGAGCGCCTGTTTCGCGCCCAGGCTGCGATCATGCCGAACTTCGCCGAGTACGAGAAGGCGACGTCGCGCAAGATCCCGGTCGTCGTGCTGGAGCGCGTCTCCTAGTCTCTGCGAGTGCCCCGCCGTCCCGGACGCGTGCGATCGAGCTCCTCGCGCGATTCGGCATTCGTCGACGACGTGTACCGGCGGCTGCTCGGGCGGCCCGCCGATCCTGACGGGCTCCGGCTCTGGGGCGACCGGATCGCATCCGGAATCCCCCGTGAAGAGATCGTCATGAGCATCGCGATGTCGCCGGAGTACTGCGAGCGCGTCCGCTCGTCGTCCTCGCCGCGGCGCCGTTCGCCCGAGCGCTACCGCCTTGCCGTCGACACTTCGGGGACGAGTCCGTTCTGGGCGTTCGACGTGCGCGACCCATCCGATTTCGACTGGCTCGAACGGACGATCATCGACGACGCCTACTACGAGCACGGCGGCGTGTGGAACCTCGACCCCGACGAGGACAAGCGCGTCATGGGCGAGCTGCTCGCGGGCCTCGGACCGCGCCGTGCCCTGGAGATCGGCTGCTCGTCGGGCACGGTGCTCGCGGTGCTGGCCGAGCACGGGGTCGACGGGGAAGGGGTCGAGATCAGCCGGATGGCGTACGACCATGCGGCCCCCGACGTGCGCAAGCGCATTCATCTCGGCGACTTGCTCGACCTCGATCTGCCCTCCGACTACGACCTGGTGTACGGGCTCGACATCTTCGAGCACCTGAACCCGAATCGGCTCGCGCGATACCTACGCGCGCTGCGCGCCCGCGTGCGTACCGGCGGCTGGTTCTTCGCGAACATCCCGGCGATCGGTCGCGACGAAGTGTTCGGTGAGGTGTTCCCCGTCTACGTCGAGGAATGGAACGACGACATCGCGGCCGCGCGGCCTTTTCGCGTTCTGCACTGTGACGACGACGGTTACCCGATGAATGGGCACCTGGTGTGGGCACACACCACGTGGTGGGTCGCCGAGATCGAATCGGCCGGATTCGTACGACGGCCCGACGTCGAGCGAGAGATACACGAACGCTACGCCGACCATTTCCTCGTGGCGCCGGCACGGGCGTCGTTCTACGTGTTCCGAGCCTCGGATCCCGCCGGTGGCGGAACCACGTCCGGCGCGCGCTGACCGGGCAGACTGTCGCCTATGAGCCTCGAGCGAGACGAACGGCCGTGGGGAAGTTACGAGGTGGTCCTCGACGACGCGGATCACAAGGTGAAGCAGATCGTCGTCCGGCCGGGTAAGCGACTCAGTTACCAGGTCCACGCGCGCCGTTCGGAGCACTGGTTCATCGTCCGCGGTCACGGCGTCGTCACCTTGAACGACGCGCCGATCGAGGTCGGGCCGGGAATCGCGGTCGACATCGGGCTGGGCGCGTCACACCGCATCGAGAACACCGGGAGCGTGGATCTCGTCTTCGTCGAGGTGCAACACGGCGAATACTTCGGCGAGGACGACATCGTGCGGCTCGAGGACGACTTCGGTCGCGCGGGCACGACGAGCTGAACGCGGCGCGGCGTACGCTCGACACATGCCCGCCAAGGAAGGTCCGGTGCCGCCGTTCCCGGACGGCGCCGATCCGGACGAGTACGACCGGCGCCGGCGCCGGGTGCTCTGGAAGATGCCGTCGGGGCTCTATGTGGTCGGGTCGACCGACCGGGCGGAGCGTCGCAATTTGATGACCCTGAACTGGGCGACACAGGTTTCGTTCGAACCGAAATGGATCGGGATCAGTGTGGAACGCGAGGCGCTGACGCACGAGCTCATCGAGGCCGGCGGCGTCTACAGCCTGTGCATCATCGATCGGGAGGACCGGGCGATCGTCCGCAAGTTCACCAAGCCCGCCGACGTCGACCTCGGTGCCCGCACGCTCAACGGGTTCCCCTACATCGAAGGCCCGGCCACCGGCGCGCCCGTGCTGGCGCAGTCGGTCGCCTACGTCGAGTGCGAAGTACGCCAGCCGGTCGCGGTCGGGAACCACACGCTGTTCCTCGCCGAGATCGTGAACGCGGCGTTCTCGAAGGACGAGGAAACCGAGGTCCTCCGCATGGAGGACACACGGATGAATTACGGGGGCTGAGCTCCCCGGGGATCAGCCGAAGAGCAAGCGGCGCACGGGGGCGGCCGGCGCGGCCTGCGCCTTGAACGCCCGGTGGTACTCGGCGAGGGCATTGGCGGCCGCGGTCCGGCTCGCCGCGATCGGGGAACTCTGCTCGCCGTCGCGGTGCTGCCAGTACCACTGCCCGTTCCGCGACGACACCTTGCCGATGCTCAGGCCCGGCCCACCGGTCGAGAGGCGGACCTCAGCGGTGGTCAACGAGAGCGGCAGCACCTGGACTTGTCCGGTGTCTGTCGTCGTCATCGTCACTCGCTGTCCTCCTCGCCGATCGTGACCCGCGATCCCCCGGAGGGCAGGAGCGAGGGTGCAGATTCATTCTGGCCTTCTAGGCTTCGGCGTTATGGCAGACGTTTCTGCAGCCCAATCTGCGAAGAGGGCACCCGGTGGTGGCCTTTTTCACAGTTGGCGGTACGTGCTCGCCACCACGAACCCGCCCCCCGGGCGCCTCGACCCCGTGTCCAAATGGCTGTATTTGACCCGGGCTGGGGTGCTTCCGATGACCCTCGTCGCGGGGGCAATTGCCGGGCTCCTGGCGATTTTCCGCGGCGCCGACGTCAGCTGGGGTTGGTTCGCGCTCTCGGCCGCCGGGATCGTCCTCGCTCACATGGCGAACAACCTCATGAACGACCTGTTCGACCTCGAGGTCGGCACCGACCGCGCCGACTACCCGCGCAACCTCTACTCCCCGCACCCGGTGCTGTCGGGCGTCATCAGCCGCAAGGGTCTCGCGGGATGCGTGTTGGTCGTCAACGCGCTCTGTCTCGCCATCATGGTCGTGCTGACCGTCGCTCGGGGATGGCCGATCGTCGCCTTCGCGCTCGGCGGGTTCCTGCTCTCGGCCGCCTATACCGCGCCCCCGCTGCGGCTGAAGAAGCACGGTCTCGGCGAACCGACCGTCCTGATCGTCTGGGGCCCGCTCATGGTCGGCGGCTGCTACTACGCGGCGACGGGCACGATCCCGGGTGCGGTCCTGCTCGCGTCGTTGCCGTACGCGCTCCTGTGCACCACAGTGCTCATGGGCAAGCACATCGACAAGATTCCTTGGGATGCGGCCGACGGCACCCACACGCTGCCGGTGATCATGGGTGAGGCCGCGGCGCGCCGGCTCACCCAAGTGATGTTCGTCGTCTTCTACGTCTCGATCGCGGTGCTCGCCGCGGCCCGGGTGCTCCCCGTCGCGTCGATCCTGGTCGTGCTCTCGTTCCCGGTACTGCGGCGGACGTTCTCGTACTACTCGGAGCCGAAGCCGGCCGTGTCGCCGTTCCCGAACCCGGTGTGGCCACTGTGGTTCGCGGCGCTGTCGTTCCTCGTGACTCGGCGTGCGGGCGGCCTGTTCGTGCTCGGGCTGATCGTCGGCGCGATCCTCGGTTGGTGAACGGAGCCGGCACGGCTCCGCAACGGCCGGGCGGCGTTACGCTCTCGCGCGATTGACGCACGTGAAGACGCGGGGCCGAGGAGGGCGATCGTGATCCCGAGCACCATGCAAGACTTCCCGCTGACGATCAGGGCGGTGCTGCGGCACGGGATGCACGTCTACGGACGAACCGAGTGCGTTACGTGGACCGACTCCGGACCGCGCCGGACCACGTACGGCGCGATCGCCGAGAACGCCGGTCGGCTGGCGAACGGGCTCGCCCGGCTCGGGGTCCGCGAGGGTGATCGCGTCGGCACGTTCATGTGGAACACCTCCGAGCACATGGAGGCCTATCTCGCGGTTCCCTCGATGGGTGCGGTGCTGCACACGCTCAACATCCGGCTCTACCCCGAACAGCTCGCCTACGTGATCAACCACGGTGGCGCCAAAGTCGTGCTCGTCGACGATTCGCTCGTCCCCGTCCTCGCCAAGCTTGCCTCCGAGCTCACGACCGTCGAGACGTTCGTCGTCGTCGGCGACGGCGACACGTCCGCGCTCGGTGAGGAGCGCCCGGTGGTGCGCTACGCGGATCTGCTGGCACCGGAGGCGCCCGAGTTCGACTGGCCCGAGATCGACGAACGCCAGGCCGCCGCGATGTGCTACACGTCCGGCACCACCGGCAACCCGAAAGGCGTTGCGTATTCGCACCGCTCCGCGTTCCTGCACTCGTTCGCCGCGACTACCCCGAACGCGCTGAACCTCTCCGAGCGCGATCGGATCCTGATGGTCGTGCCGATGTTCCACGCGAACGCGTGGGGCATTCCGTACGCCGCGTTCCTCTGCGGCGCGGCGCTCGTCATGCCCGGCCGCTTCCTGCAGGCCGAGCCGCTCACGCGCATGGTGAAGGAGGAGCGCGTCACGTTCTCGGGCGCGGTTCCGACGATCTGGGGCGACATTTATCGCTACGGCGAAGACCACGACATCGACCTGTCGAGCCTGCACACCATCATCTGTGGTGGCTCCGCCGTGCCGCGGTCGCTGATGGAGAACTTCCAGACCAAGTACGGAGTTCGGATCATCCAGGCCTGGGGCATGACCGAGACCTCGCCGCTCGCCGCGGTCGCCCGCCCGCCGGCCGGCGTCGAGATCGGTTCGGCCGAAGAGATGGATTGGCGCTCGCGAACCGGGCGGGTCGTGGGTGGCGTCGAGTTGCGGCTCGTCGACGACGCGGGCCGGGCGCTGCCCTGGGATGGTGAAGCCGTCGGCGAGATCGAGGTGCGCGGACCCTGGATCACTGCCGAGTACTACCGCGACCCCGCCCCG
>DATJAA010000319.1:0-4709 GCA_035516815.1 Acidimicrobiia bacterium
GATGGCCGACGCCCCGGCGATCACGTTGAACAGGATGTACCACTGCGCGCCGAGCGCCATCAGGAAGATGCCGCCGATGTTCAGGCTCAGACCGATCTTGATGAACGCCAGCGTCGCGAACGGGAACAGAAAGTTGGCGGGGAAGCTCGCGAGGACCTGCACGATCGGCTGCGCGTATCGCGCCAGGCGGGGCGACATGCCGATCTTCACTCCGACCGGCACCCAGACCAGTGTCGAGACGGCAACTACGACGATCACGCGCGCGAACGTGATCGCGCCCAGTCCGAAGGCGTGCGCGAACGCGCCCAATCCCACATTGTCCGCGATGTAGCGCAGGGCCGACGACGATCCCAAGGCGATGACCACGGCAACCGCGATCCCGAAGAGGGCGTCCCCCGCGCGGCGCCGAGCCACGTTCGCGACCAGCGGTCGGTCGGCAATGCCGAAAGGTCGTGTCAACCGATCCAACAGCGCGGCAATAGGTCGAACCGGCCGTGCGATCAGGCCGGGAACGCGTGATCGCCGCAACGTGTCGAGCGCGATGCTGCGCGGCTGTTCGGCCGCCTCGCTCTGTTCGTTGCGGAACTTTTCCGACCACGCGACCAGCGGTCGCCAGAAGACGAAGTTCACCCCGAGCACCATGATGATCATCACCGCGATCGCCAACAGCACGCGGCCGAGCTCCGACCGAGCGCTGGCGGCCGCGACATAGCTACCGATGCCGGGCAGCGCGTACGAACGCTTGTTGACGGTGATCGCCTCCGACGCGGTCAGGAAGAACCAGCCGCCGCCGAAGCTCATCATCCCGTTCCACACCAGACCGATCATCGAACCGGGAACATCGAGACGCCAGAACCGCTCCCACTTCGTCAATCGCATCAGCCGTGCCGCCTCGTCGAGATCGCGCGGCTGCGTGATCAGCGAGTGATAGAAGCTGAAGGTCATGTTCCACGCTTGCGACGTGAAGATCGCGAAGATCGACGCCATCTCCAAGCCGACGATCGAGTGCGGGAACAGCGCGATGAAGAAGGTGACGGTGATCGTCAAGAATCCGAGGATCGGCACCGACTGCAAGATGTCGAGCAGCGGAATCAGCACCTTCTCGGCCCGGCGCGACCGGGCGGCCGCGGTGCCGTACACGAACGTGAACGTGACCGAGAGTCCGAGCGCGATGAACATCCGAGTGAGCGAGCGGAGGGCGTAGTACGGCAACTCGGCCGGATCGGTCGAGATCGACGCTTGCGTGTGACCCGGCACAAACGGATGCGTGACGGTGAGCCCGACGCGCAAGAGGCCGTACAAGAGTACGAAGATCGCTCCACCGACCAACAGATCGACGAGACGCAGCCGCGGGCGACGCCAGACGTCGCGTGTCGGGAACGATTGGCGCATCGCCACGGAATCACCACCTCTCGAGCAACAAACCCGGCGGCGCGCGTCCCGACGTCACGTCACACGATCAACGCCGTGTGACCAGGCCGTTCAGTGCTACCGCGCGTCGGGGGACGTGGGTGCCGGAGCACAGCAACTTGGATAGCCGTCGCTACTCATCACCCACCTCCCTTCACCGACGCACACAGCAGCCGGCGCGAACCGGCCGGACGATCGCCTTGGACGGCAAGATCGTCGGAATACCTGTTCAGATAATATAGGTGCCGTGCCAAGAACGCGCACAACCGGGCATCGTCACGGTCGGGGCGTCGCGGTCGACGAACACCTCGTCGTCATGGCGGAGTTGTTCGACATGCTCTCCGATCCGACCCGCTTGGGGATCTTGATGCAACTCCGCGCCCACGACCAAGCGTGCGTCACGGATCTCGCGATGTGGACGGGCACGAACGAGTCGGCAGTGTCGCACGCGCTCCGCCTGCTGCGTGCCCATGGGATCGTCGACTCCGAACGGCGCGGGCGCTGGATCTTCTACCGACTCGCCGACGGGCACGCGCGCGTCGTCCTCGACGCCACGGTCACGCACCTCGACAGCGAGCACCGGTAGCCGGTACCTGCCGCGGGCGCGACCTCGCGCGCTCGCGGGTGGTCACCGGCCGCCGTATTGGCCCTTTCCGGTCGCGGCCGGGCGCGGGATGATCGGGCTGTGACGAGTAGCGCGATCGTGGACGGCGACGGCCACATCATGGAAGAGCCCAACGACATATGGACCCCCGAACGGATCGATCACGATCGCTGGGGCGACTGGGTGCCACACAAGGAAGTGGTCGAGGAGATCTACGAGATCATCCACGTCGGCGGCGGCGTGCGCGGTGGCGGCAAGGAGCTTCACGACTCGATGGCCGCCGCGGTCGGGATGACGCCGCGCGAGTTCTACGACTTGCTCGAAGGTCTGCGTCGCCCGGGTGGGCACGAGCCGAGGGCCCGCCTCGAGGACATGGACGCCGACGGTATCGACGCGGTGGTGCTGTACCCGAGCCTGGCGATGTTCTTCGGTCCCTGCGACGAGATCCCGGCTCTGCGCGACGTCGCGTTCGTCGCCGACTGCCAGCGCGCGTACAACGACTGGCTCGCCGACTTCTGCGCGTACGCGCCGGAGCGTCTGTTCGGCGTGGCCGCGGTACCGCTTCAGGACGTCGCACGCGCGTGCGTCGAGGTGGAGCACGCGATCGAGCGTGGGCTGCGAGCCGTCTTCGTGCGCCCGTCGGCCTACGTCGACGAGCTCCCACTCAACCATCACGTCTACGACGACTTCTGGTCGACATGCGAGGAGCTCGGAGTGCCGGTCGCGTTCCACCCCGGCGTGCACGTCGACACGCCCGGCGCTTGCCGCAAGTTCGCGCTCGTCGCCGTCAGTGAGAACGCGGCGGTGACCAACATGGCGATGGACGAGATACACGGCGGTTCCGCGCTTGGCCAGGCCGTCGGCAATCCCGTTGACATGATCGTCACGATTGGTCGTCTGCTGATGGGCGGGGTGTGCGAGCGGTTCCCGCGGCTCAGAGCAGTCTTCCTCGAATCGAGCGGCGGGTGGTTGCCGTCGCTCCTGGAGCGCATGGACGAGCAGGTTCGGGCCTTCCCGCTCGAACGGCGCTGGATCTCGATGCTCCCGAGCGAGTACTTCGCCCGTCAGTGCTACGTCAGCTTCGAACCGGAAGAGTGGAACCTCGCGGCCGCGGCCGAGAAGCTCGGCACCGACCGGATCATCTGGGCATCCGATTACCCGCACCCGGAGTACCACCCGGGCATCGTCGACGAGCTGCGCGAACGGATCGCGCCGCTCGCGCCCGACGACCGCGCGCGCGTTCTCGGCACGAACGCGATCGAGTGCTACGGGTTGGGGAGGTCGTTCGGCTGATTCCGGCCGGAAGCACCTTCTGCCGGCGCGGCTCCCGATTCGCGACTACCAGAAGTCGTACAGGCGGCGGGCGTTGAGCTCGCCGATCTGGCGTGCGTCGTCGTCGGGGATGTCGTGCACCGCGTCGGCGAGGATCTTGCGACTGTCGGGCCAGTTCGAGTCGTTGTGCGGAAAGTCGCACTCCCACATCAGCTTGTCGAGGCCGATGAGGTTTCGGTTGATGACCGCGTAGCGGTCGGCGACCATACAGACCCAGAAGTGCTGCGCGAAGACCTCGGACGGCAACCGGCTGCAGTTGACTCCCTCGTAACGGGTCCGCTGCCAGGTGTAGTCGAGGCGCTCGAGCACGTAGGGCACCCAGCCGGCCCCGCCTTCGGAGAGAGCGATCTTGCAGTTGGGATGGGCCTCGAGCGCGCCCGAGAAGATGAGATCACCGAGCGCGCTCATCGAGTTGACGCCGCACAACGCGATGCCGACGGACGGGGTCGTGTCGGGTGAGGGCGACAGCAGGCCCGAGGACGTGCCGATGTGCATCGACATCGGCAGGCCAGTGTCGGCCGCGGCCGCGAAAACCGGGTCCCAGTGGCCGCTCGGGAACGACGGGAGTCCGATCGGGTAGGGGTTCTCGACGAAGATGATCCCCTTGGAGCCCTTCGCCGCGCAGCGTTCGATCTCGCGTGCCGCGAGCCCGGTGTCCCAGAGCGGGATCAGCGTCTGGGGGATGAACCGATCCGGGTACGCCGCGCACCACTCGTCGAGCATCCAGTCGTTCCAGGCCTGGAGGCACGCGAGCGCGAGTTCCCGGTCGACGGCTTCGAGGAAGCGATTACCGCCGAACCGGGGGAAGGTCGGAAACAGCAACTCGGCCCACACGCCGTCTTCGTCCATCGCGCGCACGCGCTCGCGGACGTCGTACGCGGCGGGGATCATGTCGGCGTAGTTGCGCGCGAACAGGTCGGCGCCTTTGCCTTCCTCACCGGTGCGGAACCGGCGGGTGTGCGTGTTTCCCTGGAACTGCAGCGGATAGAAGCGGCCTTCCCACTCCCAGCCCTGGACCCCGGGATCCGGCTCGATGATGCGCGGCGCCCGGTCACGAAAGCGGGGGGCGATGTGGTCGACGAACACGTGGGGCGGTTCGATCACGTGATCGTCGACGGAGACGAGCTTCGTGTCCGCGGTGAGCACAAGAGCAGTTTAGGCAGCCGTCCGGCGTCAGGATTCGGGTGGACCGGTCTCGTCGCGAAACGAGCGAAGCCCGCGGACGATGAGGTCGAGCAGAAGACCGTAGAGGCGGGCGACATCCGGTTCCATCAGCGCGGCCTGGGCAAAGCCGTCCGACGTGATCCCGAAGATGGCGGCGAGATCTTCGCTCGGGATGGGCAACTCCTCGCCCGCCTCCGCC
>DATJAA010000320.1:0-10483 GCA_035516815.1 Acidimicrobiia bacterium
CGGCTTGGATAGTGCAGGTTCCGGTCGTGAGCAGTGTCACCGATGTTCCGGTCACGGTGCACACGGCGGCGGTCGTCGACGAGAACGAGACTGCGAGCCCCGACGTTGCGGTCGCGCCGACCGTCACCGGCGATTGCGTGATCGGGGTATCGGCGAGGGCACCGAAGGTGATCGTCTGGTCCGACTTCGTCGGGAGCACCGTGAAGCTTTGCTGCACCGCCGGTGCGGGGTTGTAGGTGCCGTTGCCGGCTTGGTCGGCCTGGATGGTGCAGGTTCCGGTTGCCAGCAGCGTGACGGTCGAGCCGGCGACAGTGCACACGCCGGCGGTTACCGAGGAGAACGTCACCGGCAGGCCCGAGGACGCCGTTGCACTCACCGTGACCGGCGATTGCGCCAGCGTCGCGTTCGGGAGCGCGCCGAAGGTGATCGTCTGATTCGATTTTCCGGACGACGGTGACACGATCTCGACCGCCGCGAGATTCCAGCGGTCGGCGACGGGCCCGGTGTCGGTGATGGACACGTTGGAGCCCGCGGGCCCGCCGGTGCCGCTGATCGACTGCACCCAGAAGGTGTCGCCCGATGTCGTGTCGACCCATTGATGGACGAGTGTCTGGCCGGTCGGCAGCGCGCGCGCGGTCGCGGTGTCCCAGTCGTTCCCGACGCCGTACACGAGCGAGTTCGCCCCGGTGGTCACCAAGTTCGCGGTGGGCGCGCCGTTGACCGCGCCCGCGGCGACGACACTCCCGACGCCCGCCGCACCGCGGAACGCGACGACCGTGAGTGATTGATCGAGGCCCGACGTACTCGGCGTCGACGTGAAGGTCGCGTTGTTCAGCTGGGACGCAGCGGTCGCGTGCCACACCTCTGAGGTCCCGAGCTGGGTATTCGAGCGCTGGTCGAGGGTCCACGTCAGCCCACCGCCACTGATGCTCAGCGTCTGGGCCGGCGAGCTCGCGCCGTCTGACGACGCGAACGCGACCAGCAGCTCACCCGGCGCGGCGGTGCTGAGGGAGGGCGTCGTGATGGTGCTGTTGCCGTCGACCGAGACGCTGCGGTCGAGACTCAGGATCTGTTGCGTCGGCGACGGTGTGACCGCGTTGGACGCGGCCGAGGACGGACCGGTCCCGCCGTCGCCGCTCGCGGTGACTTTGAACGTGTAGGTCGATCCGTTCGTCAGCCCCGTGATAACGGTGCTCGTGATCGGCGGTGTGCCGGTGATGATCGTCGCGGCTTGCGCGGTCGAGCCGATGAACGGAGTGACCGTGTACGAAGTCGGAGGTCCGCCGGTGCTCGGCGCGCTCCAACTGACGGCGGCGGCGGCGTTCCCCGCGCTTGCGGAGACATTCGTCGGAGTGCCCGGCGGCGGCGGGGGCGCGGGAGTGACCGAGTTCGAGTGCGCAGAAGCCGGACCGTTCCCCGTCGCGTTCGACGCGGTGACGGTAAAGGTGTACGTGGTCCCGTTCGTGAGCCCGGTGACGTTCGCGGTGAGCGGGGGCGGTGTGCCGCTGACCGTCGTCGTGGGTTGCGCGGCCGCACCGATGAAGGGTGTAACGATGTACGAGCTCGGCGCGCCACCGGTTGTCGGCGCGTTCCATGTGACGGTGGCGCTGTTGGAACCCGCGACCGCGGCGACGGCGGTCGGCGTTCCCGGTGCGGGCGGCGGGGCCGTCGTCGCGCTGTACACCGGGTCGACCCAGTAGTTCTCCGCATTGTAGGAAGTGGTCGGGAACGTGCTGCTGCGCGCGTAGATGTATACGCCGTTCGTCGTCGAGCCCGTGTTCCGCAGCGCGTGCAGCGGAGGGCTGTCCACGATGCCGCCACCGGTCGGCGGAGGAGACGGTGGCGGCAGGAAGTACTCCTCGGACTCCGAGTAGTGGCCGACCGGTGCGTAGTACGACGCGACGTACGTCGTGTTCGCCGCGATCGGCACGGGACTCGCGAAGTTGACCTGCTGCCACCCACTACCGGATTCGCCCGTGAACGTCGCCGTCGCCATGAGCTGTCCACTCGAGGTCCACAAGTTGCCGATGTGGGTCCCCGTGTTCGTGGAGGCCTTGTAGAAGCGGACGCCCGTGATGTAGCCGGCGGTGTCGCTGCGGAACTTGACGCCGAGCTCGATCGCGTGCGGATCGGCCGAGTCGATCGACCCGGGAGTGTCGGTCGGCCCCCAGATCGAGCACGGGCAGGCCACGTTCACCGTGATGCCGGGGCCGGGCGTTTCGATGTTTCCGCTGTCGTCGATCGCGCGCGAGAGGATGCGTGTCGTCGGGCTTCCGCGCACGGTCCAGCTGTACGTGAAGTTGTTGGTGCCCTGCGCCGGGTGCCACGTTGCGCCGCCGTCGGTCGACACTTCGACACCGGCGACGACGCCTCCACCGGTATCGGTCGCGGTGCCGGTGACGGTGACCTGACCCGTGTCGGGCAAGGTCGATCCGGCGGTGGGCGACGTGATCGTCGAGGTCGGCGGGGTGTTATCGGTCGACTTGGTCGCCGCAGTCAACCCCGAGATGAGCGATGCCGGTTGCGCTCCCATGTCGGCCAGCAGGTTCACCGTCGCCTGCTGCATGTTGGGGTCGGCCGGTTTGCCGGCCGGGTTCGCGCTGTCGAGCCCGAACGACCATTGGATGGTGCCCGCGCCGAAGACGAGGGCACCGCTCGGTGCCTTGTAGAGCGTCAGGTGATGCGTCTCGGAGACGTTATTGGCCACGATATTGCCGTAGTCGACAAACGCCTGGACGCTCGCCGTCGTCGAGGACATGTCGATCAGGCCCGCCGGGCGGAAGCCGTTGTCGGAGTCGATGTCCCACTCGTAGCCGAGCGTGTTGGCGCCCGGCGCGAGCGTCAGCGTGGTGCCCGGCGCGAGATTCGCGACGGCGGTATTTCGCCAGAATCGCAACGACTTGTACTGCGCGGGAACCTGTATGTCGCCGCTACCGCCGTTGACGATGAAGAATTGTCCCGACATCGCGTTCTCGGGCCGGTCGCCGTCGGCGGGCGCGCCGAACCTCGGATCTCGCCACGACGCCGTCGTCGTCGGTGGGTCCTGCGGATCGATGATCGCGTTGGCGTGCGTCTCCTTGTAGGTGACGAGCGTCCGATACGGCGTGTTGCTCCCGTCGATACTGGGCTCCCATCGCGTCTTCCAGAACGACTCGTTCGCGCTGAAGAATGCGAGGTTCACGCCCGCGTCGCGGGCAGCCTCGACGTTGTTGCGTTGCGCGGCGGACCAGTACTCGTCGTGACCCGACGAGAGGAAGACCTTGTGGTTCTCGAGCAACGATCCGCGCAGGTCGGTGTCCATCTCGCTCGTGTACGAGACGTCGTAGCCGTTCGCCTCGAGGAAGCGGACCATCGGGTATTCGGCGCTGAAGAACGAATCGTGGAACGTCGCGCCGTCGGCCGTGATGAAGGGGCGGTTGTACGACACCTTGTACGCGCGACCGGCGGGATTCCCGACGTAGAGGCTGTTGCCGCCGTAGGAGTTGTACGCCTCCCACGTGGTGTCCGAGGTCTGGTAGAGCAGGTCGCTGTGGCTCGAGTCGTCGCGGACGACGAAGAGGATCGCGCTGTCTCCGCCGGTGTCGTTGCGCACGAGGTGTGCCTCGTAGACCCCCGAAACGGCGTTCGTCGGGACCGTCCACGACGCGGACACCCCCCAGTTGCCGCAGTCGATCAGACCGGTCGACGGATCGTTGAGGCACGCGGGCTGCGATTGCGGGAGATGCGCGCTCGGAGTCAGGCCGGCCGCGATCATGCGCGCGCCGTCGCCCTGGTAGTAGCCGATGCGCAGGATGTCGATGTGGTACGACGAGGCCGGCGTGCTGATCTTGAACGAGATCGTCTGGCCGAGGTTCACGCTCATCGACGTCCCGAAGCCCTGGATCGACGAATCGCCCGCGCCCGCGACCTGCCAATCGCTCGGCGGATCGCCCGGCTTCGAGTTCTCGCACGCGATGACGCTGACGACCGGCGGCCCGCATGGTCCGGCCGCGTGCGCGTGCGGCGCGATCGCGACCGGTATCGCGACAACGAGCGCGTAGATCGCAAGAAGCGCTCCACCACGCCACATCCGCCCCGAGTTGGCTCGGGGCGATCCGGATCGCATACCCACGCGCATGCGAGAATCCCCTCCGCCACCGTGCCCGCGGGCAAGTTTTTAGCACACGGAGCGTGGGCGACGCCAGGCCGTCTGCGCGCTTTCCGTCAACCGCGCGTGCCGCAGCGCGGCGAAACGTGGTTCGTTACGCACTCGCTGTTGACGGTGTTACGAGTGTGAGTGGTGGTGCACCCGCGGGGGGTTCCGCGTCGGCCTTGACCGCCCGGGGCTCGCCGACGTCGTTCCACGGTGTCGGTCCGCCTTCCAATCGCCACAGCGCGCCCGCCATTCCGATCGTCAGGTACGTCACGATCAGGCCGACGGGGAAGCTCATCGCGTCCCAGGTCGCGTACGTCAACAACGGGATCGCGATGCACGCGCACAGCGTCTGCGCGAGATCGCGCGTGCGCGGATCGGTCGACGCGTGGCGGATGAACCGCGTGAGCGCGATACCCGTGAGGAAGATGCCGATGAGCGCGAGGAGGCCGAGGATCCCGGTCTCGATGAGGGTCTCGAGGTATTGGTTGTCGAACACCAGCGGGGGCACGAGGGTCTTGATCCCGCGACCGAGAATCGGCGCGTTGCGGATGAACGCGTCCGCGACCGAGTAGCGGGCGGTACGCGCCGACACGCTCGTGTCCTGACCGACCGACGTGAACAACGCGAACATCGTCCCGACGAGACCCGGGATCACGATTCGCGTCGCGGCGAGGAACAGCGGCACGATCACGTAGGTTCGCCGCCGCCTCACCTTGGGCCAGCTCGGGACGAGTATCAGCCCGGCGACAGCGATCCCGATCCCCGCGGTGCGGGAGAGCGACATCAGGATCGCCACAGCCATGAGCGCGGCCGGCGCCCAGCGGGCAAGACGCGAGCGCTCCGCCGGCGGGTAGAACGCCCGATGGAGCGCGAGCGGGAAGACCACCGCCAGGACGTAGCCGAACTCGATCGGGTGCAGCGTGGTCCCCGCGACGCGCGCGAACTTCGAGCGCGTACCGACCTCGATGAAGCCGGTGTTGACGACCCGGAGACCGGGAATGTGAATCAGCCGGACGACGTCGAGGTGGATGTTGAACTGGATGATGCCGATGATCGCGAGCGCGGTGGCGCCGAGTATCAGCCGGTCGATCGTGAGATAGAGCCGCTCGCGCGACCGCATGAGCTCCGCGGTGAACAGCATGAGGCCGAGCATTGCGAAGAGCACGAGGAGTCCTCGGTCGGAGGCGCGGACCTCTTCGCTCGTGATGCGGCGCGTCGATGCGATCACCCAGCTCGCGACTCCGACCGCGCC
Source organism: Acidimicrobiia bacterium (assembly GCA_035516815.1). Taxonomy (GTDB): domain Bacteria; phylum Actinomycetota; class Acidimicrobiia; order IMCC26256; family PALSA-610; genus PALSA-610. Next base: position 5,388 of record DATJAA010000320.1, read on the forward strand.
GAGCATGAGGCCGGCCGCGCGCAACGGCGTGCAGCGTGAGCGCAGCGCCGGGATGTAGCGGAGGCTCGCGCCGAGCCAGGTGAGCCCCAGACACACACACGCGATCATCGCCGGCGTTCCCGTCCCGCCGAGATATCCGACCGCTTCGGGCGCGGGAATCAGGAACAGGAGCAAGAGCATCCCGGTTATCGCGGTGGTCGCGTCGAAGGTGATGGACGAGAGCTCGGCGCTGATCGCGAGCACCACGAGCACGAGGGTGACCAGCGCGATCACGGCGACGACCACCGACACCGGGGCGATCAGAGCGAGCGCGAGGAGAGCCCCGAGAGCAACCTCGGCGATGATCCGGATCATCGGCTGCGACCGGCGTCGCTCCGGTCGGATCACCGCGGTACCGCGTTCGCTCATGAGTCGAACAGCGGTGAGAGCTCCTCGTCCCTGCGCAACCCGTCGAATCCGTGCGCGACGAGCCCGCCGGGATCATTGGCGGCGGGACTGCCGATGCGGGGCTCGTCGCCGATGGGTTCGCCGGGCTCGGTCGTGGACTTCTTGCGCTTGCGGCGCGAATCGCGGCGCCGGCCCTTGGGGCGGCGGGTTCGCGTCGGGTCGCGGCGCCGGCGCTGCGCGAAGTCGAGCAGTGAGACGAACGCGATCGTCGCCACGATGCCGAGCGCGAGCACACCGAGGCCGACCCGTTGCCGGGCGCTCGTCTGCGGCTTGGTCGTGGGGCCGGTGAGTCCGACCAGCTTGATCAGTTGGGACTTGGGTGAGCCGACGCTCTCTTGGGTCGTCGTGCTCGCCTGGTCGATCTCTCGCTTCACCTGGTCGAAGGTCGCCTGCGAACGCGACGGCGTCGACGCCAGTGTGCTGATGTCGAGCACCGGGCTGAAATTGTCGACGGTGACGCTGTAGCCGGGGCTCAGACCGAGCGACTTGATGTGCGACGTGACGGCCTCACCGTTGACGATCGACGCGATCACCGATCCGTACGTCTCGAGTTGCGTCGTAAGCGCGTTGGCGGGATTCGACTCCTGAATCTGGCCGTTCTGTCCGACGCTGGTGTTCGGTCCAGTGATGAGCAGCGTGCCCGTCGTCTGGTACGTCGGCTGCACGCGCTTGACCACCGCGGCGGTGAGAGCGATCGTCACGACGAGGCCGAGGATGGTCAGCGTGACGTGCCGGCCGATCGTTCGGAAGAAGGAAACCAGATCCACGGAAAGCCTTACGTCGAGCGGCGGCCGTCAGGGCCGGTGGGCAGCTGGGGGACGCGGGACGCTGCGACTGTCGGCTGTACGAAGTCGTGCGACCCGCACCTACTCACGATCGACCTCATCATCCTGAATCACACGAATTCGCCGAGAAAACGCTACCCGACAGCACGCGCAACGGAGTCGCGGCCCCACGTGCCCATCACCCGGCGCATTGACGCGCAGTCCCTCGGCCTTCCGAGCGGCTGCATTCGCCTTGCTTCTCCGGAGATGGTAGCGAAATCAGGTCGAACCTTCCAGCACTCAGTGCGAAGATTCGACCGCGAGAAGTGAGATTCCTGGCAAGTTCGTATGAAGATTCGTGGAGAATGAGCCTGAAGCGCCGGATTACCGGCGCGTACCGAGCACGGACGCGTCGAGGCGGTCGAGGCTCTCGTCGGTCCCGGCCGCGAACAGCACCCACTCGACGGCACCGATGCCGACCGCAGGAACGGCGGGACCGGCATCGGACCACACGCTGCCCTCGCTGATGTGGTCGGTGCTCGTACGTAGGAGCCGCCCGTCGGCTGTGGTGGCCACGAGGATCCCGCCGAGCGCGCCGAGCGCCGTGCACGACGGTCCGAGCGGCTCGAGCGCCGATCGCCGCCAGACCGGCCCGGACCGCTCGGCCGGCGCCTGCCAGAGCGCACCGTCGGGACCGACCGTGTGCAGCATGCCGCCCATGCCCGCCATCACGCGGGTCCCGTCGGGCGGCCCGGAGCCGATCGGCAGCCACGGCTCGTCGCGTTCCATCGCGCTCCGGCACGAGAGTTGATTGCCGGCGTCGAGCGCGAACAGCGTGTCGCCCTGCGCGGCGATCGCGACGACCGGACTGATCGCGCCGAACGCGACCCACGGAACGTCGGCACCCACCGGATGGCGGCGCACGAGGCGCCCGTCACCGGTCGCGGCCAGCAGGAGCCCGCAGTGCGCGGTCATCGCGATGATGCCGGTTGCCGATCCGATGTGTTCCCACGAAGGGGTCGTTCGGCGGTGGAGCCTTGCGAGCACGTTGCGCGTTACCTGCGCCACGAGCGCATCCTCGGAGAGCGCGTCGATCCATTCCGTCGTACCGGCGTTGAAGACCGTTCCGTGCCGCGAGAACGTGCACATGGTCGCCCGGCCGGGTTTGCCCGTCCACGACCGCAGATCGGCCGACGCGAGGACGGTGCAGGCAAGCGGCGTCGCGTCCTCCCCGGTGACCCGGGGATAGCCCTCGGGTTCGTCGACGAACGCGGCGGCGTCGGTCTCGTAGGTCATGAACGCCGATGTGCACCTCGACTGCTCGACCCCGGCGAACACCCAGTGCCCGGGGAAACGGACGGAGTACGCGCTCGGTTCGCCTTCCATCGCACCGTGGGTACAACCCGCGCCGATGAACGTGTTCTGCGGGCGCCCGACGGGCGGGTCCGCCCACGCGACGGTGACCTCGCCCGGATCGGTACACGGATCGTCGGACGCGTACTTGTAGAACTCCACCCGCTCGCCGGTCATCCGGACCAGCCGGTAGCACGTGTTACCGGACAGGACGACGAGGTTGCCGCCGCTCGCGACGAACCGCTCGGCGTTGTCGCGCATTCTGCGGGTCCAGTACTCGTCGTGGCCCGGCAGGATCAGGCAGTCGTAATTGTCGAGGAGATCACGGCAGCCGTCGAGCTCCACGCTCGAGCAGTACTCGACCGGGATGCCTTCGTCGTCGAGCCAACACGCGAGCGACGACATGCGCACCGTCTCGGAGTAGCCGAGCGGATCCCAGAGCGACGGCCGGTGCAGCGACACTGAGGTCGCGCGATCGATCTCGCGACCCTCCGGCTCGCTGTTGTATCCGTACAGGCTCTTGCCGCCCGCCGGCTCGTAGGCGGCCGCAGTGAGGATGGGAACATGACACAGGATCCGCGCCGATGCCGCCGGCCGGGCCGGCAGGACGACGAACGAGAGGACGGCGACGTCGTCGTGCAGGACGCCGTAGAGACCGCTCGGCCAATCTGGCGGGATTCGGAATGAGGTGGTGACCGGCCAGCCGTAGCCCTCCCACGCGCGCGCCGGTGCATGCAGCCGCGGCAGGTTCGCGGTGAGCTCGGTCGCGCATTCGATGCTGCCGACCCGTTCAACTCGCAGCTGCGTCGAGCCGGCGGGCCGGGCGCCGAGATGGAGATCGAGGACCTCGCCCGCGCGGACTGCCGGAATCGACGCGTAACCCGAGACGCGCAGGTTCGCGCGGGGATTTGCCTCCCGACCGGCGACGCGGTGCGCGAGCCGTTTGACCGGTCGCAGCAGTCGACGTGCAGACACGGCCGCCTATACGCCCTTCAACGCCCACCGGCGCCACCACAGCTTGTCGCGAACCCACGCGACATAAGCGAAGAGCGCGAACGGCGCGAGGAGCGGCGCGACGCGCGGGCCGAGGGCTCGGCGCCGTTGCAGCGCGCGGTATTCGGGCAGGCGCTTCGCTGACGCGCACGTTTCGAGCGCGAACGCCTCGAGATCATCGACGGGAACGCGGTCGATGCGTCGCCGATCGTAGGCGCGGCAAGCGATACGCAGCGCCTTGCGCGCCAGGACGCGATGCACCTTTTCCTGCAGGCGCGCTCGGTCGGCGATCACGACGTCGGGATCGTCGAACACCGCATCGAAGGCGGCTCGGTGCTGCTGGAGGTCGACGAGCGCAGCGCTGTAGGTCGTCTGCGACATGCTCTGCGGATGTCGCCGGTAGTACGCCTGGTCGACACCGCCGAGAAAGAGGACATCGCCGCGCGCCGCGAACCGCATCCACATCTCGGTGTCGCCCGTCGCGGTCAGCTCGGGCCGGTAGCCGCCGACGGCATGTTGCACTGAGGTGCGCACGACGGCCTCGGGCGACGAGATGCAGCCGGTTGCCGTCTCGCAGCGCTTCTCGATCCAGTCCCGGCCACTCCACCGATCGACGCGAGGCTCACCGGTGCGGGCGGGCGGCAACGCGTCGTTCTCGGCGAACAGCAGCGAACGGCCGTAGGCGAGCCCGGCCGACGGGTACGTGTCGAGCGCGCCGGCCGCGCGGCGCAGGGCGCCCGGAACGAGCATGTCGTCCGCGGAGAGCAGGAGCGTGTAATCGCAACTTGCCCACGCGAGGCCCTCGTTGTACGTGGCGATATGGCCGCGGTTCTGCTCGTGCCGCCAGAAGGTCACCCGGGCGTCGCGGGCCAGGTCGGTCGCGACGCCCGCCGTATCGTCGGAAGACGCATCGTCGATGATCAGTACCTGCACGTCGACTCCCTCCTGGCTGAGGACACTCTCGACGCACCCGCGCAGGTAGTGCGCGTAGTTGTAACAGGGGATCACCACGCTCACTGAGCTCATCGTCGCTTCCTCACGCCTCGGCGAGCGCCACTTGCCGGCCCGGGCGAACCTGCTGGATACCCCAGGAGACGAGGGGGTTGAACGGGGCTACGAGTGCGATGTACACGACCGTTCCCGCAGCGCCGGCGACCACCAATTCGACCAGCTGCGCGCCATGGACGGCGAGCAAGGTCAGCTCCACCGCGCCCCATGCCCCGAGTGCGGCGAGCAACGGTCGCAGGAGTTGCATGCCGACGTCGCGCAGATCGACGCCGGCGCGGTGTATCGCGATCGCGAGCAGAGGCGCGACCCAGAGCGCGACGACGGTCATGTGCCCGACGCCGACACCCGCGATTCCCCATCGGCGCGCGCCAAAGATCAGCGCGGGCGTCAGCGCGATCAGCCACGCGGCCTGGATCTTGAGGTTCGTGCCCGGCTGGCCCCTGGCGGCGATGAACTCGAGCGTCGTCTGGATGACGACGCGGCCGACCGCGAGCACCAACAAGTAGCGCAGTGGTGTGGAAGCCGGGAGCC
>DATJAA010000321.1:0-4124 GCA_035516815.1 Acidimicrobiia bacterium
CAGCACCGCGGTCGCGATCGAGCACGCGAGACCGAAGACGGTCAGTGCATCGGCGGTGACGCCGAGGCGCCGCAACCGGTCGCCGATCGGGCCGAGGCCCTGCTCGACGCCCTTGCGCCAGCGCCGGTCGAGCATGCGTGCTCCTCCGTGATCAGCCCCGGTGAGATTCGGTCTCACCGGGCACTTGGCCGCGCTCGCGTTCGCGAGCAGTCCGGCCACGGTACCAAATGTCGTACCCGCAACCCCGCCAAGCCCGACCAGCCCTCCCTGGTAGGCGGCAGTGCCGCGTTCGTAGAATCGCTCCCACATCCGTGCCCGCCCGGGGGGTCCTACGTGAAGACGTTTCCGACCGCGAAGATCCGCAACGTCGCCCTGGTCGGCCATGGTGGTGCGGGCAAGACCTCTCTCGCCGAGGCTCTCCTGTTCAACGCCGGCGCGATCGTGCGCCTCGGCCGGGTCGAGGACGGGTCGACCGTGTGCGACTTCGATCCCGAGGAGCAGCGCCGCAGTATCTCGGTCTCGCTGGCCCTGGCACCTTTCGAGCTCGAGGACCACAAGGTCAACGTGCTCGATGCGCCCGGGTACGCCGACTTCGTAGGCGACGTCGCGGCCGCGATCCAGGCGGCCGATCTCGCGCTGTTCGTCGTCTCCGCGGTGGAGGGCGTCGAGGTGCAGACCGAGATCGCGTGGAAGCTCGCCGAGAAACGTGGGCTGCCCCGCGCGATCTTCGTCAACAAGCTCGACCGAGAGCGGGCGTCGTTCTCGCGCACGCTCGACGACCTGAAGGCGAGGTTCGGCGCGGGGGTCGCGCCGCTGCAGCTCCCGATCGGCGAGGAAGCCAATCTGTCGGGCGTCGTCGACTTGTTGAACGACATCGCGGTCAGTTACGCCGATGGTTCGCCGAAGGGCGCCGAGGGCGCCGTGCCCGACGACATGGAGCTCGAGGAGCACAGCGTTCACGACGCGCTCGTCGAGGGCATCGTCGTCGGCGACGACGCGTTGATGGAGCGGTACCTCGGCGACGAGACGATCGAAGCATCGGAGCTCGCACGCGCGCTGGCGGCCGGCGTCGCGTCCGCGACCGTATTTCCCGTGCTGTGCGGGAGCGCGACAAAGCTCATAGGCATCGACCGGCTGGCGAAGTTCCTCGTGGAGGAGGCGCCGGCGCCGGCGCTCGACGGCGGCCAGCCCGGCGCGCTCGTCTTCAAGACGATCGTCGACCCGTACGTGGGTCACGTGAACCTGTTCAAGGTCCTGCAGGGGTCCGTGAAACACGACGACGTGCTCACCAACGCCCGTTCGAAGGCCGACGAACGCATGCACCAGCTGTTCTCGATGCGGGGCAAGGAGCAGGACACCGTCAGCGAGGTGTCCGCCGGCGACATCGCCGCCGTCGCGAAGCTCACCCACACCGCCACCGGCGACGTGCTCGCGGCCAAGGGCACGTCCGTCGACGTCGATGTCCTCCCCGCACCCGAGCCGCTGCTGGCCATCGCGATCCGCGCCAAGAGCAAAGCCGACGAGGACAAGCTCGCGAACGCGTTGCACCGGCTCCAGGAGGAAGATCCCGTGCTGCGCATCGAACGCAACCCGGAGACGCATCAAACGGTCTTGCGCGGCATGGGCGAGACCCACCTCTCGATCGCGACCGAGAAGCTCGCCCGCAAGTTCGGTGTCGAAGTCGACACCGACGACGTCCAGGTCGCGTACCGCGAGACGATCTCCGGAACCGCGGAAGCGGAAGGCCGGCTGAAGAAACAAAGCGGCGGGCACGGTCAGTTCGCGGTCGCGTGGTTGCGGGTCGAGGGCAAAGAGCGCGGTACCGGCAACGAGTTCGTCGACCAGATCGTCGGCGGCGTGATCCCGCGGAACTTCATCCCCGCGGTGGAGAAGGGTGTCGTAGAAACCGAGGAGCACGGCGGGGCGCTCGGCTTTCCCGTCGTCGACGTCAAGGTCACGTGTTTCGACGGAAAGCACCACCCGGTCGACAGCTCCGAGATGGCATTCAAGACCGCAGCCGCGATGGGCCTGCGCGACGCGCTCGCGAAGGCCGGACCGCTGCTCCTGGAACCGGTCAGCGAGCTGGTCGTAATTGTGCCGGAAGCGAACCAGGGCGACATCATGGGCGACCTGAACGGCAAGCGCGGCCGCATCCAGGGCTCGGCATCGCTCGGAGGCGGTGAGGTCGAGATCACCGCGCACGTCCCCACCTCCGAGGTGCTGCGCTACGCCATCGACCTGCGCTCGATGACCGGCGGCCGCGGGCGCTTCTCGATCTCGCATTCGCACTACGACCCCGTCCCGGCACACCTCGTCGACAAGGTCGTCGGCACGCGCAAGGCCACCTGATCCTTTCGCGGCGCGCGGCCCGGTGGCCCGAGCCCGTCTCGCGTCAGGCGCGCTCGCGCAACAGATTCCGGATCTCGGTCAGCAGCTCCTGGTCGATCGTCAGGTCGACCTCGGGATCCATTTCCGGCACGCCGTGCCGCCGCATGTTCTGCATCGCCTCGAATGCCTTCACCGCGATGAACACGGCGAACGCGATGATGATGAAGTTGACGACCGCGGTGATGAACACGCCGACCAGCACGCGGCCGCTGCCGATGTGGATCGAGACGCTGTCGAAGTTGGGCTGGCCGAAGATGGCGCCGATGAAGCCCATCACGACGTCTCGCGCGAACGAGTTGACCACGGTGTTGAAGGCGGCACCGACGACGACGGCGACCGCGAGGTCGATGACGTTGCCGCGCAGGATGAACTTCTTGAAGTCGTTGAGGAAAGTCCGCACGACGCAATCCCTTCCGGTTCCGGCGTTGAGTGCCGGAAACCCTAACGGGGGCACTCCGTCGGATCGCCGCGATTCACAAGGCGTGTGCGGCAAAGCTCGACCGGTCCTGCGTGGACGCCGAGCGAACGATCGGCGGATTGGTCACCGTGCACCGAGACTGCATACCCAGGGCCGCGGCGAGCAGGGTCGAAAGACTCTGGCGGCGTGGGGCCGCAGGGGATGACCCTGTGCTCGTGACAAGGAAACTTGTAGCGGCGCAGGGCGTAGGCGGTCAACGACGGCCGTCGGGCCTGGGTGGAATATCCGTGCGTCGCGTCGCAATCGTCTACGCCATCGGCGTGGTCGTTGTGACCGGCTGGGCTGCCTACCTCGGCGTCTCCTTGCCGCACGTCGCAGTGGCTCGCAATTGGGATGTTGCGTGGGTCGGCCTCGACGGCCTGATCGTGATGGCCTTGGCGTGGACCGCATGGGGTGCCGCACATCGAGATCGCCGCGTGGTGATCCCCGCAGTCGCGACGGCGACGCTGCTCGTCGTTGACGCCTGGATGGACGTGAGCACGGCGTCGCGGTCCGAACTCTGGCAGTCGATACTGCTGGCCGCCGCATTCGAACTTCCGATCGCTTTGATGTCGTTGTCGATCGCCCGGCGAGCAATGAGGGCGATTCCACAGCCGCGCGACGAATCATCCGATGCGGGAGCAGACACCCGCCAAGACATGGGCAAGGCGGAGTCCGCGGCCTGAACGTGCCCTGTCGGCAGATCTGTGCGCCAGAATGTCCGATCCCGCGTGTTCCTGCGAACACGTCGCAGCAGATCTGCACGCGCGATGCGCCCCGTTGGGTCGCACGACGGGTTAGATCACGAGGACGGCACTGCCTCGCGCGGGAGTGGTTCGGAACGGCGGGCGAGGGCAATCGATCCTCCGACCGTCGCGACGAATCCAACGACGGCGACGAGTAGGAAGCCGGAACGGGCGTGGTCGCTGAGGACCGCGATTCCGATGAGTGACGGAACAACGGTCTCGATCGTGAACACGATCGCCGCGGCCGCCGTCACTGAACCGCGTTGGAGTGCCGTGGCGAACAGCAGCATGCCGAGCAATCCGTAGCCTGCGAGACAGAGCGCGATCGGATCGATCAGCAAGCGCCATGGCGATGAGGGGACTTGCAGCACGCGTGCGGCGATACCGGTGCCCGCCCAGCTCAGTCCCGCGCACGCGGCGAGCCCGATCCCGGCTTTCCGATTGTCGAGTCGCGCGCTGAACGCGCCCGCGGCGAGGACCACGATGACGCCACACACGAGGATCCCCTGTCCAACCGAACCGAGCGAGGCGGC
>DATJAA010000322.1:0-5346 GCA_035516815.1 Acidimicrobiia bacterium
CCAAGAACAGCGATACGAGCCCGAACGCGTCGGAGACCGCGTGCGTCGACCACGCCACGGGATTCCTGCTGAAGCTCGAAGGAAGCGACGGCGAGCAGACGACGCAGCAGCTCGTCGCCACGGCCGCGTCCAAGTCGAGCCCGGCCGACTTCGCACCACCCTCGACGCCCGTGACCATTCCGAACGTCACCATCCCGAGCGTGCCCGGCGTGAGCACTCCCGGTTATTCGGGCTGAGCCGGCTCAGTAGCCGACCTCCCACAGGCAGAGCCCGCGCGGCGGCGCGAGCTGCCCGGCTGCGTCGCGGTCGTTGGCACGCAGGATGGCGAGCATGTCGCCGGGCCGGCGTTTGCCGAGGCCGACCTCAACCAGCGTCCCGACGACCGACCGGACGAGCTGCCAGCAGAACGCGTTCCCGCGGATCTCGTAGCGCAAGACGCCGTCACCTTCGTCGACCCAGCGCGACTCGAGGATCCGCCGCGTCGTCGAGGAACCTTCCGGTCCCTTGCGGCAGAAGGACGCGAAGTCGTGCTCACCGACGAACGGGTCGGCCGCGAGTCGCAGCGCCCGCAGGTCGAGCGGATCCGGGACCCACCATGTGAAACGGTCCCGGAACGGATCGGGGACAGGGCGGTTGAGCACGGTGTAGCGGTAGGTCCGCCACCGCGCGGAGTGCCGAGCGTCGAACTGCGGGTCGGCGAGATCGGCGGACCTGATCACGACCTCGGGGCCGAGCATCGACGTGACGGCCGCCTGCAAGCGCCAGGGATCGAGGCCCGGCTCGGACGGGAAGCTTGCGACCTGACCCCACGCGTGGACACCCGCGTCCGTGCGGCCCGCGCACGCGAGGCGAACCTCGTGGCGCAGCACCTTCCCGATCGCGTGGGCGAGCACGCCGCCGACGGTGCGCACCCCCGGTTGCGCCTGCTGGGCCGCGAACCCGCTGAAGTCGGTGCCGTCGTACGCGACGACGAGCCGGACTTGGGCCGGGCCGCCGTCGGGCGCGGCTGCATCGAAGAGCGTCACCACGACAGTCTGCCAAGCTGTCCGCGTGCAGTACCCGTTGAGTCCCGACAAGTGGCGGGACCAGTCGGCCTCGGGTCCGGAGTCGTTCCTCGGCGCGGCCCTGCAGTCGGGCTGGGATCCCGGTCCGGCGCCTGTCACGACGATCTTCACGTACGACCCCACACTCACGGACCACCTGCGCCGCCGCCCCGAGCGGTTCACGCCGGCGCCGAACCTCGCGGGCAACGGATCATGTTTTGCGACCGGGCCGGTCGACGCACCGATCTGGGTCTCCTGCACTGGCGTGGGCCCGTCGGCATGCACGATGGAGCTCGAGAACCTTCGCTTCCTCGGTTGCCGCCGCTTCCTCAGCATCGGCATTGCCGGCGCGCTCGATCCGACGCTGCGCGTCGGCGACACCGTGCTGCTCACGTCCGCGCTGCGAGACGACGGGTTGAGTCACCACTACCTTGAGCCGGCGCGCTACTCCACGCCCTCGGCCTCGCTCACCGGCGACCTCCGCCTCGCGCTCGCGGCCGGCGGCACGACCTTCGTCGAGGGCGCCACCTGGACCACGCCGACTGCGAACCGCTCCACCGCCCGGGAGATCGAGACCTACCGCGCTGAAGGTGTGCGTACTGTCGAGATGGAAGCCGCCGCCTTGTTCGCGGTCGGCGAGGCGCTCGGCGTCGAGGTCGCGAGCGCGGTGGTCGTGAGCGACGAGGTCACCCCGGAGGGCGTACGCCTCGACTACCTGACCGCGCTTCCGCGCCTTCTCGAGCTGCTGGAGGTGGTCCTGGCGATGGGACGACCGGATGGTGCCGGCTGATCCGCCTCAGACGAATTCGAGGCGCGCCATGGGCGCGTTGTCGCCCGAACGCGGTCCCAACTTCAGGATCCGCGTGTACCCGCCGTTCCGGTCGGCGTACCGCGGGCCGATCTCGTCGAACAACCGGTGCGCGGCGTCCTTGTCGTGGATGCGGGCGACGACCAGCCGCTGCCGGTGCACACCACCGTGCTTCGCCTTCGTGACGAGCTTCTCCACATAGGGGCGGAGTGCCTTGGCCTTCGCCTCGGTCGTCACGATCGCGCCCGCATCGGAGACGATGAGGTGCGACGCGAGGTTCGCGAGCATCAGCTTCTGATGAGCCGCGCTTCCGCCGAAACGCTTGCCCTTCTTCGGAGCCGGCATGGCGTCGTGTTACTCCTTCACCCGCAGTGACAAGCCACGCTCGTCGAGCTTCTGGATGACCTCTTCGAGCGACTTGGCGCCGAAGTTGGTGATCGCGAGCAGATCGTCTTCCGACTTCTGCACGAGCTGACCGATCGAGTCGACACGGGCGCGCTTCAGGCAGTTGCGCGGCCGCTCGGACAAGTCGAGCTCTTCGATCGGCAGGTCGAGATCGGGCGACGTCGAGGTCGGGGACGCGACTTCGCCGAGCTCGAGGCCCTTGGGCTGTTCGGAAAGCTCGGCCACGAGATCGACGAGCTTGCGCAGCGTGTCGCCTGCGGAGGCCAACGCGTCGCGCGGGGTGATCGACCCGTCCGTCTCGACCTCGAGCGTCAGTCGGTCGAAGTTGGTCGACTGCTCGACGCGGGTCGGATCGATGGCGAACGACACCCGCCGGACGGGCGAGAAGATCGCGTCGACCGGGATGACGCCGATGGTCGTCGTGCGCTTGTTGCGCTCCGCGGACAAGTAGCCGCGGCCCTGCTCGACCGTGAGATCCAGCGCGAGGCGACCCGAGGCGTTGACCGTCGCGAGGTACAGATCCGGGTTCAGGATCTCGACGTCGGAGGTCGTCTGGATGTCGGCCGCGCGCACTTCGGCCGGACCGCGCTTGTCGAGGCGCAAGGTGACCGGCTCGTCGGAGGTGCACTGCAGGACGAGGTCCTTGAGATTCAGGATCACGTCGGTGACGTCTTCCTTGACGCCCTTGATGACGTCGAACTCGTGGAGCGCGTCGTCGAAACGAACCTGCGTGACCGCGGCGCCGGGGATCGACGACAGCAACGTTCGCCGAAGGCTGTTGCCGAGCGTGTGGCCGAAGCCGGGCTCGAGTGGGGAGATCGTGAAGCTCTGCGTATTGCCCTCGGACTCGAGGGCCTCGATCTCGGGACGCTGAATGATGAGCATGGGGGAAGCCTCGCTTGCTTACTTCGAGTACAGCTCGACGATGAGCTGTTCGCGAACGGGAATGTCGATCTGCTCGCGGAGCGGGAGATCGCGCACGGTCGCCTTGAACTCGCCCGCGTTCGCGTCGAGCCACTGCGGCGCGATGCGGTCGAGCGTGTCGATGTTGTGCCGGATCACGATCATCTTGCGCGCCTTGTCGGACAGCGAGACGACGTCGTCCTTGCGGGCGACGAACGACGGGATGGTGACCCGCTTTCCGTTGACCAGCACGTGACCGTGGCGAACGAATTGACGCGCCTGGCTGCGGCTCGACGCGAAACCGGCGCGGAAGACGACGTTGTCGAGCCGGAGCTCGAGCAGGCGGAGCAGGTTCTCACCGGTGATACCGGGCTGCTTGTTCGCCTTGGCGTAGATCAACTGGAACTGCTTTTCGAGCAAGCCGTAGATGCGCCGGCACTTCTGCTTCTCGCGCAGCTGGAGCAGGTACTCGCTGTCGCGGACACGACCGCGGCCGTGCTGACCGGGCGGGTACGGACGGCGCTCGATCGGGCAGCGCATCGACTCACACTTCGTGCCCTTGAGGAACAGCTTCATGCGCTCGCGTCGGCACAACCGGCAGACCGCGCCCGTGTAGCGCGCCATTACACGGCTCCTTCGCGGCGCCGAAGGTGGGCACTGGTCGACTCCGGAATCCGCACCGCCATCAGACCCTCCGCCGCTTCGACTGGCGGCAACCGTTGTGCGGGATCGGCGTGACGTCTTTGATGCCGACCACCTCGATGCCCGTGTTCTGAATGGACCGGATCGCCGTCTCGCGTCCGGACCCCGGACCCTTCACCATCACGTCAACCCGCCGGACGCCGTGCTCCATGGCTCGACGCGCCGCGGCTTCGGCCGCGAGCTGCGCGGCGAACGGCGTGCTCTTGCGCGAGCCCTTAAAGCCAACGTTGCCCGAGCTCGCCCACGACAAGGTGTTGCCTTGCAGATCCGTGAACGTGATGATCGTGTTGTTGAACGACGACTTGATGTGCGCCATCCCGTACGCGACGTTCTTGCGTTCCTTGCGCTTCGGCCGGCGACCGCCGGCGACAGGTTTCGCCACTGCTTCTCAGGCTCCGATTCGCGTTGTGGGATTTCGTTGCGTGCTCGAGAACATCACGACTACTTCCGGGCTTTCTTCTTGCCGGCGACCGTCTTCTTCGGGCCCTTCCGGGTGCGGGCGTTCGTGCGCGTGCGCTGCCCGTGTACGGGGAGTCCCTTGCGATGCCGCAAACCCTCGTAGCAGCCGATCTCCATCTTGCGCTTGATGTCCTGGCTCACCTGGCGCCGCAGGTCACCTTCGACCTTCAGGTTCTGGTCGATGTACGTGCGCAGGCGGGCGACCTCCTCGTCGGTGAGGTCGCGGACCCGGGTGTCGCGGGACATGCTCGTCGCGTCGCACACCTGCTGCGCGGTGTTGCGGCCGATCCCGTAGATGTAGGTCAGCGAGACTTCGAGTCGCTTCTCGCGTGGAATGTCGACGCCTGCAATACGTGCCATGACGCGTCCTTCCTAACCCTGCCGCTGCTTGTGGCGGGGGTCGTCGCAGATGATCCGCACCGAGCCATGCCGGCGGATCACCTTGCACTTGTCGCACATCTTCTTGACCGACGGCCTGACCTTCATGTTCCTCTGTCGCCTTCGTTCCCGGTTACTGCTCGACTACTTGTATCGATACGTGATGCGACCGCGGGTGAGGTCGTACGGCGTGAGCTCGACCTGCACCCGGTCGCCCGGCGCGATGCGGATGTAGTGCATGCGCATCTTCCCTGAAATGTGTGCGAGCACCTTGTGCCCGTTCTCCAGTTCGACACGGAACATTGCGTTCGGCAACGGCTCGACCACGGTGCCTTCGACCAGAATCGTGTCGTCCTTGGGCTTGGCCAGAGAGCATCACCTTCAGGCTGGAAGCGCGCCAGCGAACATCGATTCTCGATCAAACCTTGGGGCTACCTTGGGCGCGCCGAACGGGCAAGGAGCCGACCGACAAGAATACCTGATCATGGCCGCGGGCGCCAAGCCGCTCGCCCCGGTCAGAGCAGGGTCAGGACCTCCGGGCCGCTCTCGGTGAGGGCGACCGTGTGCTCGAAATGCGCGGCGCGGGACCCGTCGGCGGTTACCACCGTCCAGCCGTCGTCGAGCATGCGATTCGCGGGCCGGCCAGCG
>DATJAA010000323.1:0-2200 GCA_035516815.1 Acidimicrobiia bacterium
GACCTCGGAGGCGAACCCTCGGCCCGCGCCGCGCGCGTGCTCGGCGACCTCGGTGCGACCGTCGTCCGGGTCGTCCCGCCGGCCGGCGACGCGCTCGCCGGCAACATCGCCCGTGCGTGGAACGCCGGAAAACGCTTGGTCGCGCTCGCTTCCGACGACCCCGCGCTCGACGGCCTGTTGCGGGACGCCGACGTCGTCTTCGACTCGCCGGGTGCTCCGGGAACTCACGAGCTCGATCCGGCCCGGGCACCACAAGCCTGCTGGGTGAGCATCACCGCGTTCGGCCTCGACGGACCGCGCTCGGGCTGGCGGGCATCGGATCTCGGCATCATGGCGTCGAGCGGGAACATGTTCTGCACCGGCGATCCCGATCGCGCGCCGGTGCGGTGCACGGAGCCGGCGTCGTACGCGCACACTGCCGGCGAGGCCGCTTTCGCGGCGCTCAGCGCGCTCTGGAGCGGCCGGCCGCAGCGTGTCGACGTCTCGATGCAGGAGGTCGTGCTGATCGCGAGCATGGTGGCGCCCGCCAACTACCCGAAGACAGGGAATCGCGGGGCGCGGCGCGGTGCGAACATCGGCCGCACCCGCGAGATCTGGCCCGCCCGGGACGGGTTCGTGTCGTTCGGGCTCCGGGGCGGAAAAGCACGCGTCGCGAGTCTCGAGACGATAACGAAGCTCGTCGTCGCCGACGGGATCCCCGCCGACGCGCTGACGAGCCAGGACTGGAGCACGTTCAACCAGAACACCGCGAGCAACGAAGAGCTCGAGGCGATCTCGTCCGCGGTCGCCGAGTACTTCTCGCGCCACACGATGCAGGAGCTGTACGACATCGCGTGCGACACGAATCTGATGCTGGCGCCGGCCAACTCGCCGCGCGAGATCTACGCATCCGCGCAACTCGCATCACGAGGTTTCTTCGGGCCCGCCGACGGCATCGACCGCTTTCCCCGCGCCTTCGTCGTCGTGAGATCAGCCGACGGCGAGGCCGCCACGGTCGGCCCGCGAACCGACGACGAACCCGTCGTCTCCTTCCCCCGTGCCGAGCCCGTCGCCGTGGGCCGCAAGGCGTGGGACGGCGTCCGCATCCTCGAGTTCGGCGCCGGCGCGGCCGGTCCGATCGCCACGCGCTATTTCTCCGAGAACGGCGCGATCGTGCTGCGTGTCGAGTCGCGGACGCGTCCCGACTTCCTGCGGGCCATGGCCCTCGCCGTCCCCGACAACCCGCACGGACTCGAAGGCGCGCCGATGTACGACGGGTTGAACGTGGGCAAGCGGAACCTGACGCTCAACCTCAAGCAGCCGGCCGCAGTCGACATCGTGAAGCGGTTGGTCGTGGAATGGGCCGACGCGGTTGCGGAGAACTTCGCTCCGCGCGCGATGAAGAGCTTCGGCCTCGACTACGACGCCCTGGCGACGATCAAGCCGGACCTCGTCATGATGAGCGCCTGCCTGAACGGACAGACCGGACCGCACAAGGACTACCCAGGATTCGGCGGGCAGGGCTCCGCGCTCGCCGGCTACAACGCGCTCACCGGGTGGCCCGACCGCGAACCCGTCGGACCCTACGGCACCATCACTGATTCGCTCGCGCCCCGTTACGTCGCCGCGGCACTGGCTGCCGGCCTCCACTACCGGCGTCGCACCGGCCGTGGCGTGTATCTCGATCTGTCCCAGGTCGAGTCCGCGATCTGGACCCTCGCGCCTTGGCTCCTCGATTACGAGATCGACGGCGTGATCCATCTGCGCGACGGCAACAATCACCGCGCGGCCCGGCTGCACGGCGCGTTCGCCTGTGCGGACGAGAACGGAATAGACGATCGCTGGGTGACGATCGCGTGTTGGACCGACGACGAGCTTGCGCGGCTGCACGCCATCGCCGGCGAGGACGTTGAAGTATGGACTCGGGCGCGCACGCGCGCGGAGGTCGCGCAGGCGCTCCAGGCAGCAGGCATCGAGGCCGTCCCGGTGCACGACTTCGCCGACCTGCACGACGATCCCCAGCTCGCGCACCGCGGCCATTTCGAGCCGCTCAACCATCCCTTCCTCGGCCCGGGCCTCTATGAACGCAACGGCTTTCGCCTCGCGGCCTGTCCGGGCGGCTACGAGCGGACCGGGCCGACCCTCGGTCAGGACACGGAGTGGGCGCTTGCAGAGGTGTTGGGGATGGGTGAATCCGACATCCAAGCGTTGCGGTCGACCG
>DATJAA010000324.1:0-2844 GCA_035516815.1 Acidimicrobiia bacterium
GACCGGGGGCACTACCTCAAGATGTCGGGCCAGGAGGTCTTCCGGCGCGCGGTGCGTGCCGTCGTCGAATCAGCGACCCTCACCCTCGATCGGGCCGGCGTCGATCCCGCCGACGTCTCGTGGTTCGTTCCGCACCAGGCCAATGCCCGGATCATCGACGCGGCCGGCAACCGGCTCGGATTCGAAGCAGCGCGAACGCTCGTCAACATCGACCGCTTCGGCAACACCTCGTCGGCTTCGATACCGCTCGCGCTGTTCGAGGCCGTCGACGAGGGTCGCGTGCACGACGGCGACCTCATCTTGTGCTCCGGGTTCGGCGCGGGCATGACCTGGGCGAGTGCGCTCGTGCGTTGGGGCGCGCGTTGACCCTCGCCGCGCACGACCGCGTCGCGTTCGTGACGGGAGGCTCGCGCGGCATCGGCCGCGAGATCGTGTTGACGCTCGCCCGCGCCGGTCATCCGGTGGCGTTCTGCTACTCGTCCGACACCGATGGCGCGCACGAGACGTGCGAGGCCGTCGAACGGGCGGGCGGCAAGGCGATCGCAGTCCGGGCCGACGTCGCCGGTACGACCGACGTCGACGCCGCGTTCGGTGAGGTCGAGTCCGCATTCGGTCCCGTCACGGTGCTGGTCAACAATGCCGGCATCACGCGCGATGGCCTGCTCGTCCGCATGACCGACGAGCAATGGGACGCGGTGCTCGCCACGAACCTCACCGGCGCCTTTCACACGATCCGCCGCGCGACACCTGGGATGATGAAGGCGCGCTACGGGCGCATCGTCAACGTCTCCTCGGCCAGCGCCCACATGGGCCAAGCTGGTCAAGCCAACTACGCCGCGGCCAAGGCCGGCCTGGTGGGGCTGACCCGTAGCGTCGCTCGTGAGCTCGCCCGGCGCGGGATCACCTGCAACGTCGTCGCGCCGGGACCTATCGTGACCTCGATGACCGAAGCCCTTTCCGACGACTGGCGCGCCCAGGTGGAGTCGGCGGTGCCGCTTGCCCGCTTCGGGACCACCGAAGAGTGCGCGGCGGTCGTCGCATTCCTGTGCTCGGAGCCGGCCGGGTACGTCACGGGCGCGGTCGTGCCCGTAGACGGCGGCCTGGCCATGGGCCACTGAACGACCCTACGAGGAGGACACTGCAATGGAACGCGCCGAAGCGTTGATCACGATCAAGGAAGTCGCCGCCGAGGTCTTGAGCGTAGATCCCGAGCAGGTGACCGAGGCCGCCCGCTTCAAGGAAGATCTCGACGCCGACAGCCTCGACCTGGTCGAGCTCGTGATGGGTCTCGAGGAGCGCTTCGACATCGAGGTACCGGAAGACGACCTCGAAGGGGTTACCACCATTGGTCAGGCCGTGGACCTCGTATTGGCGAAGGTAGGCGCGTAGCCAATGGCGGCGGCACAAGCCGTACGAGCGCGCGACACCCGCGGGCGCCTTCGCGTCGCGATCACGGGTCTGGGCGTGAAGACCGGGGCCGGGTGCGACCTCGACTCGTTCTGGGACACCCTCGCGAGCGGGCGCTCGACTGCCGCGCCGATCACCCGATTCGATCCGGCCGACATCCCGGTCCGCTTCGGGTGCGAAGTCACCCAGTTCGACCCGACCGCGTACCTGGGAGCCAAGGAGGCGCGCCGGGTCGATCGCGTGACCCAGCTCGGATTCGCGGCCGCGGCCGACGCGCTCGCCGACGCCGGCGATCACCGTTGCGATCCGGCTCGCAGCGCCGTCGTGGTGGGCACCGGCGTCGGCGGCCTGATCACGCTCGAAGAGCAGGTCAACGTCTACATCGAGAAGGGCGCGGCGCGGGTCAGCCCCTTCCTCGTCCCGATGATGATGGCGAACGCGACCGCCGGGACCATCGCCATGCAGTTCGGCTGGAAGGGCCCGAACTTCTGCGTCGCCACCGCGTGCGCCGCGAGCGCCAACGCGATCGGAGAGGCGGCGCGCCTCATCCGCGACGAGAGCGCCGACATCGTGATGACCGGCGGCTCGGAATCGTGCATGACCCCGACCGCGATCTCCGCCTTCGCACGGATGACCGCGCTCAGCAACCGCAACGACGACCCCGCGCACGCATCCCGCCCGTTCGATGCCGACCGCGACGGCTTCGTGATGGGCGAGGGCGCGGCCGCCCTCGTGCTCGAAGCGTGGGACCACGCAGTGGCGCGGGGCGCGTACATCTACGGCGAGGTGGTCGGTTACGGCCGGAACGCGGACGCATATCACATCACTGCACCCTCGCCCGGCGGTGAAGGTGCGGCCGCGTGCATGCAACTCGCGATCGACGACGCCGGGCTCTCCGCCGCCGACATCGGACACGTGAACGCGCACGGAACGTCCACCCCGCTGAACGACGCCGCCGAGGCGGAGGCGATCCACAAGGTCTTCGGTGAGAACGCGCCGCCAGTGACCTCGACCAAAGGCGTCACGGGTCACCTCATCGGCGCCGCCGGAGCGACCGAGGCGATCGCGTGCCTGCTGAGCTTCTCGAACGGCGCGGTACCACCCACCGCCAATCTCGAACAGCTCGGCGACGACATCGCGCTCGACGTCGTCAGCGGCGAGGCGCGCGATCTCGTCCCCGCTCCCGCGCTGTCGAACTCCTTCGGCTTCGGGGGGCACAACGCGACACTGGTGCTGGCGCCACCTTCGTGACGTCGACCGGGCTGCATGCGTGGGCCGACGCCGCCGCGTCGGCGGAGATCACCATGGTCGACGGCCGGCGCGTCGTCGCGTTCCGCGTCGCCGGCGGGAAGCACCACGGCGCGATCGGTGTGAACGGTTCCGCCACGGTCGAAAAGGCCGTGCGCCTGGCAGGCGACTTGCGTATACCGCTCATCG
>DATJAA010000325.1:0-13254 GCA_035516815.1 Acidimicrobiia bacterium
GTGTCCGACTCTCCCGCCCGAAGTCTCGGCGCGTACAGTCACCTTCTCGCTGACGCTCGATGCGACGCGTGTTGACGGCGTGGACTGGTCGGTCACGACCGGCGAGCACCACCGCATCGAGTCCGTCAACGGCGAGTGGACCACGCCCGCGGGCATCGGCAGCTACCCGCTGCGTTCGACCGCAGCCGTCTTCACCGATCTCCAACACGGCACCGCGAAGTATCCGGGACCGCAACCCATGACCGCCATGTCCGGCGCGCCCGCCGTTGAAGCACCCACGATCGCGACGTCACCCACCACCGCAACCGTCCCGACCATCACGGTGCATGTCACCGGCGTCTCGCTCGGCCTCGCCCGTTGGAACACCTACGACAACGGCCAGACGGCCGAGGATCTCGTCCCGACCTACCGGTTCCACGCCCGCGTCGACAGCATGTCGACCTACGACATCGAAGTACTCGCCCTCGACCCGGGCGCTGTCACCTTCACGAACCCGACCCCGACGCCCCAACCGCTCCCGGCCCAACCCGGACCACCACAATCCCCCGGGTCAGCCGTAACACCGCCGTCGACCTGACGACACGACGTCACGACCGTGGCTCACCAACCCGGCGTTCAGGTGCGATCCGACGCGAAGCTTCGCTGGAAGTCAGGAAGTTCACGCTCGACGGGACTGGCCCGAGTATCCGCCGCCACACTTCGCCGCCTTCTGGTTGGACCCGTTCGGATTCATGCTTGAAGCCGTGTGCCACCACGACCGGTAGTACAAACCCGATCCGCGCCCGCCTGTAGGGCGAGGTCCGACCGGCAGGTCATGTGCTCTCGCGTGGTACGACGTCGAGCTCGTTGAGGAGGTCGTGGACGCGTCGTCGGATGTCGTCTCGTATCGGTCGGACGTCTGCGAGGTCGAGCCCGGCGGGGTCGTTGACGGGCCAGTCTTCGTAGCGGGTTCCGGGAACGTACGGGCAGGTGTCGCCGCATCCCATGGTCACGACGACGTCTGCGCGTTGGAGATCCGTGTCTGTCCAGCGTCGGGGTTGGGCGTGCGCGATGTCGATGCCGACTTCGGCCATCGCGGCGATCGCGGCAGGGTTGACGGTATCGGCCGGCTCCGAGCCTCCGGAGAAGGCAATAGCTCGGTCACCGGCGAGGGTGGTGAACCATCCGAGCGCCATCTGGCTGCGACCGGCGTTGTGGATGCACAGGAAGAGCACCGTGGGCCCGGTCATTGTTCGTGCGGCATGACGAGATCCTCGGCAGGGATGTTCGGGTTCCAGAATCGGCCGAGTGCGACGGCCGTGCATGCGCCGGCGAGTTGCATCACGACGAAGGCCGGCACACTGCGGGGCGCGATACCGGCGAAGGTATTACTGAGGGTGCGACCGATGGTCACGGCCGGATTCGCGAAGCTCGTCGACGACGTGAACCAGTACGCCGTCGCGATGTATCCACCGACGGCGAACGCAGCGACGGGAGCACGATTGGTCCGCACCACGCCGAGGATCACCATCAGGAGACCGAACGTCGCGACGAACTCGCTGAACCAGAGCGCGCCGGATGAGCGAACGTGGGTCGAGACGTTGACGGCTGTGATACCGAACATCACGTTCGCGGTGACGCATCCGACACACGCGCCGACAACCTGGGCAACGGTGTAGACGCCGAGATCTCGGCTCGTCGTGCCGCCCAGCAACCGGTCGGCGAGCGTGACGACGGGATTGAAATGTGCGCCGGAGATCGGACCCAAGGCGAGGATGAGCGCAACCAGGCCGGCCCCGGTTGCTGTCGAGTTGTACAACAGTTGCAACCCGACGTTGCCGGGCGAGAGCCGCTGTGCCGCGATCCCGGAGCCGACGACAATGGCAACGAGCAGTGCCGTTCCGACGGCTTCCGCGCTCGCTCGGCGCGCGAGATCTCGATCGAACACGTCAGCAGCAGCGCGCGGCGGACTCCGGCGCGGCCGCGCAGCAGAGGGCGTCGGCGCCGGGATCGACGGCGCGAAGGTCGCCGGGCGTCATTTCGACATCGCCGAGCACGGTGTAGATCTCCCACGGCTCGCCGTCGGGCGCGTCGACCCAGACCTTGTCCTGTACTGCGTAGCAGCAGGCAACGTTGTCTTCGACCGCGGTGGACAGGCCCTCGTCGCGGAGACGGCCGTGCGCGGCGGCGACCTGATCTGTCGAGTCGACCTCGACGCCGAGATGATTCAGGGTGCCGGGCGCGCCGCGGCCCTCGATGAGGACGAGTTTGAGCGGCGGCTCGTTGATCGCGAAGTTCGCGTAGCCCGGACGTGTCTTGGCGGGTCCGGTCGCAAAGAGCTTCGAGTAGAACGCGATCGCGGCGTCGAGATCGCTGACGTTCAATGCAAGCTGAACTCGTGACATCCTGACTCTCCTGATATATATTCATGTACGTCGATGCATTCACTCTCGCGAATCTATCGACCGTTGTCAATACGTCAGGAGGCGAGAACTGTGGTTCGAAACGCGGTCGTCCGACTCGACCCGACCTGCTGCCCTTCGGTCACCGCCTCGCCTCTCTCCGAAGACGACGCCGTCGATCTCGCTCGTGTGTTCGCCGCACTCGCTGACCCGGTGCGACTCCGGCTCCTCAGCCTCATCGCCGACGCGGGCGAGATCTGTTCCTGCGACCTCCTCGAGCCGCTCGGAAAGTCGCAGCCGACCGTGTCTCACCACACGAAGGCACTCGCCGCGATCGGTCTCATCCACGGCGAGAAACAGGGCCGCTGGATCTGGTGGTCGATCGTGCCCGAACGCCTCAACGAGGTACGAGCAGCACTCGCACCGGCAAGTCGGCGGTAGCTCTCGAACTCAAACGGAGCTGGGCGTTCCGCGTAATCGTCGCGCCCATCGCTCTCGCGGCGTGATCGCAGTACCGAGCGCGCGTGTTCACTGGGCAACGCGGCCAACCGGATCCGCTATCGGTTGACGCGTTGCGGCGCGCGCCGGGCTTCCTTCGCTTTGTACATGGCCCGATCCGCTCGGGCAACGAGTTCGTCCGGCGAGATGTCGTCCTGTGTCCAGGCGAGCCCGAGGGTTGCGCGTAGCTCGACCGTGTACCCGGCGACCGCAACCGCTCCTTGGAGGCTCGCGTCGAGTCGACCTACGACGTCGATCGCGTGTTGAGGGCTCGGGACCTTGGGGCATATGACGAGGAACTCGTCTCCGCCGAGTCGACCGACGTGGTCGTCGGAACGAAGCCCGGCCCGCATTCGCCGGGACGCGGCGATGAGGATCGCGTCGCCGGTCGCGTGCCCGTATCGGTCGTTGACGCTCTTGAAGTCATCGAGGTCGACGAAGATGACGGCTAGCCCGTCGCCGTTCGTTGAGCCTTCGTGAACGGCGAGCTCGAGAAGCTCGAGGGTGGCGCTTCTGTTGAGGCAGCCGGTCAGAGCGTCGACGTTGGCTCGGATCTGGAGCTCTCGGCGGAGTCGGACACTGTCGGTTACGTCACTCACACAGCCGATGGCGCCGGTGACGACGTCGGTGCTGTCGGTCAGCGAGCGCAGGCTCAGCAAACAGACGCGCGTTCCCAGCTCGTCACGTTCGGTCGGTAGCTGGAAGCGGAGCTCGAGGTCATCGACGAGCTCGTCGGCGAGGACGGCGGTAAGCGCCGTCTCGAGCCGCTCGCGATCGTCGGGGTGTACCGCGGCAAACTGCGCCTCGGTCGTCGCGGCGGCCGGAGTGCGAATGATTGCGTGGAGGCGATCGTTGGTGAAGGTGAGGTGTCGGCGGAGATCGATCTGGAACAGCCCCACGGGGAGCGAGTCGGAGAGTCGACTGATCAGTTGCTTGCGAGAACGCAGTTCCTCCTCGATCCCGACTTGCTCCACGGCGACCGGTCGAAGGGAGCTGGTCACTCGCGGATCGTCCGGATCGTCGAGGTTGTTGGTGTTCAGCGACTCGACCCAACGCCATGTGCCTGCCTGCGCGCGGTAGCGGCCCCTCCAGGCGATGGTCGCGCCGGGGCTGTCGAGCATCTGGAGCCAGGCCGTGACCGCGCTCGTCTGGTCCTCCGGGTGGATCAGTGTCGTAGACGAGAGGCCGAGAATTTCGTCGGCGGTCCAACCCAGCACGTCGAAGACATCACCGTGCGCGGAAACGATCCCGCCCAGCTCGTCGCGGATCAGGATGCAAGTCGGGTCGCGCGCCTCGGACGCCTCGGGCATGATCCTGAGAACGGCGCGCATCGCTGATGTCTAAAGAGCAAAGAACGGCAATACATCACAAATCGCTTCCGCGGTCATCGCGTGCAACGCGGGTGCCGCATCGAGCACCGGCGCGGGAGCGAATATTCGCCCGATCGCGCACCATCCGGCGAGCGCAGAGCGGCAGGGATGACGTCGGCTGAGCGCCGGCCCCGCGCCGGCGTCCTCGACCTTGTCGAGACGGGCGGCTCGAGAGAACAAGGGCCCTGGCGGAGAGGACTCTTGTCCCTGCTCGCGCCCTTGGCCCCCGGCTACAACTGGGCGCGTGCCGGGATTCAGGAGCATTCGTGTCGGCTCGATCGACGGGATCGTCGTCAAGCTCGACTGGAGCATCCTCGTCATCTTCTGGTTGCTCATCTGGAGCCTCGCGGCCGCCGGGCTCCCAGATCTCGCATCGGGTTACAGCACGCCCGAGTACTGGATCGCAGCCAGCGCGACGACACTGGCTTTCTTCGCGTCGCTGCTCGCGCACGAGCTCAGCCACTGTGTGATCGCGCGGAGGCAGGGGCTCCGCGTCCGCGACGTCACGCTGTGGCTACTCGGGGGCGTCTCGACCATCGAGCAGGACCCGCCGACCCCGTCAGCCGACCTCCGCATCGCGATCGCCGGCCCCGCCACGAGCTTCGCGATCGGAGTCGTCGCGCTCAGCGCGGCGGCCACCCTCGGCGCGAGCGGTGCGCCCCAGCTGATCGTCGCGTCGGCAGCTTGGCTGGGATCCGTCAATCTCCTGCTCGCAGTCTTCAATCTCGTTCCGGCGGCACCGCTCGACGGCGGACGCGTGTTGCGCGCTCTCCGTTGGCGTCGGACCGGTGACCGGACCCGAGGCGCGCTCGACGCCGTTCGCGCCGGCCGCGTCTTCGCGTTCGCACTCATCACTCTGGGCTTTTTGGAATTCCTCTACGGCGCCAGCGTCTCCGGCATCTGGTTCGTGCTGCTCGGATGGTTCTTGTTCAGTGCCTCGCACGCGGAGGAATTGCAGATCCACCTGACCCACGATCTCGCGACGACCCGGTTGCGCACGCTCATGACGGCGGATCCGATCACCGTTCGCGGTGACCTGAGCGTCGACCAGATGTTGCACGACTACGTGCTCACCCATCACTGCTCGACATTCCCCGTGGTCGACACCGCCGGTCGGCTCGCCGGTCTCGTGACCCTCAGCCGGCTACGCGAGGTCGCTCCGGCCAGACGCGCGAGCACCGAGGTTTCCGACGTTGCCTGGCCGGTCGATGAGCTGACGGTCGCGACCGGCGACGAGCACATCCTCGACGTGTTGCGCCGCTCGGCGCGCGGCGGTGACGGCCGAATCATCGTCACCGACGGCGACGCGGTCGTCGGCATCGTCTCGCCGAGCGATATCACTCGTGCGATTCAGATCGCCGAGTTCAAACCCACGTCGTGAGGTACCCGCGAACCCGAACCCGGCCCGGCGGAGGCGAAGTCACCGCTTCCCCTGGCTCCCGGGACGGATGCTGTGCGCGTCCGAGCCGGGATAGAAGATCCCTTCGTGGCCGTCGTCCCAGCGCACGAGGTAATGCTCCACCCCGCCGGTGTCACGCACCTCGAGAACCTCACCCTTTTTCGCCAAGTCACCATGATGCGGACCGTCGACGATGATTTCATCTCCGACTCGTGCCTTCACGCCTGTCCCTCCTCGAATCGATGCGTTGACTCCGATTGTCGGCGCGCCGCTTCGACGACGAGGCGACGCTCGGCCGCGCCCACGACCGCGCGGGCGCGGTCGACTGCGTCGGGATTGACCGAGATCGACGTGATGCCGAGTCGCACCAGGTGCTCGGCGAACTCGGGGCGGTTCGACGGGGCCTGCCCGCAGAGCGACGAGGTGATCCCCGCGTCGCGGGCCGCCGTGACGATGCGCGCGATCGCGTCCAGGACGGCGGCGTCCGATTCGTCGAAGAGCTCGCTGCACACGTCGGAGTCGCGGTCGACCCCGAGCATCAACTGCGTGAGGTCGTTCGAGCCGATCGAGACTCCGTCGATGCCGAGCGCCGCGTACTCCGGGATGCGATAGACGACCGACGGAACCTCCGCCATCACCCACTTGTGCAAGCCGCGTTGGCGGCCGAGCGGGCTGCCGGCGACGAGGTCGAGGCACGCTTCCAGCTCCCACAGCGTTCGCACGAACGGGATCATCAAATGCAGGTTCGGCGCCTGTTCGCGAGCCCGGGCGAGCATCTCCAACTCGAGCGAGAACAGGTCGGGCTCTCGAACGTAGCGGTAGCAACCTCGGTAGCCGATCATCGGGTTGCTCTCGACCGGTTCGAACTCGGCACCGCCCTCGAGACTCGCGAACTCGTTGCTACGAAAGTCGATGCTCCGGTAGACGACCGGACGCGGTGCGAACGCGGTTGCGATTCGAAGTACCGAGGACGACATGCGGTCGAGAAACTCGGAACGGTCGTCCGCGATGACCTTGCGCGGATGCCGCCCTTCGAGCGCCTCGGTGAGCAGGAATTCCGCGCGCAGCAAGCCGACCCCGTCGACCGGTTGGTCGGCGACCTGCTCGGCGCGATCCGCGATCGCAAGGTTGACGTAGATCTTCGTCGCCAGCGACTCGGCCGGCGCCGCGTACACGCGCTCGGACACGGGCGCGGTGGTCACCGCCGCCGTAGCGCGGTCGCCTTCGAGCACGACACCCTTGGCACCGTCGACCGTGACCAGCTCACCGTCTCGGAGTACCTCGGTCGCGCGTCGGGTGCCGACCACGCACGGCACACCGAGCTCACGACTCACGATCGCCGCGTGGCACGTCATCCCCCCGCCGTCGGTGACGAGCGCGCCCGCACGGCGCAGAACCGGGACCCAATCGGGGCTGGTCATCGGAGCGACGAGCACTTCTCCGGGTTGCAGCGCTTCTCCTTCGCTCGGAGAAAGCATGATCCGGACCCGGCCGACGGCGCGACCGGGGGACGCACCGAGCCCACGCACGAGTGCGTCGCCGCGCTCGGTCGCGGACGAGAGCTCCGGGACCGACTCGAGGGTCGTGATCGGACGCGACTGCACGAGGAACACCGCGTCGTGGGAAATCGCCCATTCGATGTCCTGCGGCTTTCCGTAATGGCTCTCGACCCGGAGCCCGATGCGCGCGAGCTCGAGAACCTCGTCGTCGCGCAGCACTCGTCGACCGCCTTCGTCCGGTGTGAGCTCGACCCGCTGATCACCACCGTTCGCGTTGCGGCGGATGCAGAACGACTGCACGCCCGTGCGCACGTCCGTCACGCGCGGACCCTCTTTGGCCACGCGATACGTGTCGGGCTCCACCTGACCACCCACGACGACCTCGCCGAGCCCGAACGCGCCCTCGATCACGATCACCGACCGATCAAGGGTCGCGGGATCGACGGTGAACATGACGCCGCTGCGTTCGGAGTCGACCATCTCTTGCACGACGACGGCGATAGCCGGTTCGTCGGTGATGTTCGACGTCCGGCGGTACGACAGCACGCGCGGACCGAACAGCGACGCCCAACATTCGACGACGCGATCGCAGAGGTCGTCGTCACCTCGGACGTTCGTGAAGGTCTGGTTCATCCCGGCGAACGAGACGGCCGCGGTGTCCTCGGCGGTCGCCGACGACCGGACCGCGACGCTGAGGTTCGACCCGAGACGGTGATACGCGTCGAGCAACTCCGCACGCAGGGCGGACGGCAGCGCCGCCTTACGGACGAGCGCTTGCAACTGTGAGGCCGCTTCGGCAAGCGCATGCGCGTCGTCGACGTCGAGTGAACGTTCGGTATCGACGAGCTCGGAGCGCACACCGCCGTCGTCCATCGCCTGCAGATACGCCGGCGCGCTGATCACGAACCCGGGCGGTACATGGAATCCCGCCCGGCACAACTCGCCGAGGTTGGCTCCCTTGCCGCCGGCGACCGCAACGTCATCCTTCCCGAGCTCTTCGAAGGGGACAACGGCCCCGGTTCGCGTCATGCGATCAGCTTGCACCGCGGAACGGGCCGGCGGCAGGGCCGGAGGTCCCACCGTCGACGACCAGTCCTGCGGCGGTTGCGGATGCGCCCCCAGCGTCGCCGCTGCGCCATTCTGGCGCCCAAGGCTGTCCGCCCCCCGCCCGCGGGGACGTTCGGCCCTGTCCGGACTGCGCCGAGCGGCATTGCCGCTCTTGTCGAAGGCTGCGAGGGTGTGGCGATGCAGGCGTCCGGCTACAAAGACGCATGGGAGACCGACGGCTGGTGTGTGATCCCGTCGGTCATACCGGCCGACGATCTCGCCGGCGCGCAGAACGCGTCGGCGCGGCTGTTCCCGAGCGCCGAGGAGATGGACTCCGGCGTCACGAACGAGCGGACGGAGCCGTGGCGGACCACGTTCGACGCAAAGTGGCCCGAATTCCCGTATCGGAGTCGTTCGCTCAACCGGTTGCCGTTTCACCCCGCGGTACTGGGTCTCGCGACGTCGTTCCTCGGTTCGGACGACCTTCGCCTCTATATGTCCGTCCTCACGGCCAAGTACGCCAACCAATCATCCGGATACAACCAGCTGCTCCACGCCGACTTCCCCAACCACTCGATCCTGGTGCCTCAACTCGACGACCCGTACCCGCAGCTCGAACTGTTCATCTATCTCACCGACGTCAGTGCGTCGAGCGGCGCGACCCGGATGGTTTCGCGCCGCAAGACCGCGCACATACCGGTCGAGCAGCACACGCTCGCATACACCGACTTTCCCGAGTTGTACGACGACCCGGGAGTCGCGGAAGGACCTGCGGGATCGATCGTCGCGTACCGCCCCGACGTCTACCACCGCTCCGTCGACGTCACCGCGCCCGGCTTGCGTCGGATCATGATGCACGTCTCCTATCGACTCGCAGAAGCCGAATGGAGCCAGTACCAGGCCTGGGCATTCAAAGGGTTCTCAACGGAATGGCACAACTTCGTCCAGGCGAGCGGCCCGACCGAACTCGCCCTCCTCGGCTTCCCCAAACCCGGACATCCATACTGGACCGCGGACACCATCCGACGCGTGAACGCCCGCTATCCCGGCCTCGACATGGCCCCGTGGCGCGCCGCCCTTTCCTGAAGCCCGGAGCACCCTCCGTGGGTCGCCGCCGCGTCACCCTCGTTGGATCGCCGAGAGCTAAAGCGCTTCTCGGCCGCCGTAGCGCGCCAGCGCGTAGAACGTGAGGACGGCGATCCCGATATAGGTGAGCGACCACACCGGGTAATAGGGCATCCATGCCATCGCACTCAGCGCCCCGATCGTTGCGGCGATGAATCCGACCCAGCGCGCGAACTGCGATCGGACCAAGATGAGGACACTTGCGACGATCAGCACGATCCCGACGATGAGCCATGTCCACGCGTAGTTCTTGAGGTTCGAGCCGAGCAGCCCGTTCTTCAACGCGTCGGGAAGCGACCCCTTGTACGTGAAGGCCCACAACGAGTCGATGATGCGCATGAGACCGGCCAGGCCGAGCACCGTTCCGGCGAAGAACAGCCACCCGGATCCGCTTCCCTCGTCGGTATAGATCTCGAGTCGATCGTCCTCTGAAGCCGAATCGGTCCGGCTCTGCCCCGTTTGCGTCATGGCCATCCCTCCTGCGAGTGAGCATCCGATGAAGCGCGCACGTGTCCGGCACGCGACCCTCCCACCATGCGCCCGCAGGTTCGGAGAAGCCAGGGCCTTTGGTCCGTTTCGCCGCCAATGGCGACGAGCTCAGTCTCCGGCGAGGTCTCGCGCTCGGAACCGCACTGTTCCGATCGCGCCCGCGATCGCACCGATCGCGAGCATTACGAGCGCAGAGGCGATGTCGATCGGCTTGGCGGGTACGGGCGCGACATGGTGGAACGGTGAGAGGTCGAGGGCCCAGCTCGGGACGTCGAGCAGCGCCCCGAAGAGCTCCCACACAAAGGACGCGACCACCAGCGCGTACAGGAGGCTGATCGCCCGTCGGGGAAAGGTCGCGAACAGCGCCAGACCGAGCCCGAGGAACAGGATCGCGGTCGGCAGCACGTTGACCGACGCGCGCATTCCGTCGACGAACGACAGGTGCGCGCGGCTCGCGACCGCGCCGGCCCATACGCCGATTCCGGCCGCCAGCGCGCACGATGCGATGCCCGCGAGCGCGAGCAGCGCGCGTCCGCGCATCCAGGGATCGCGCCCGAATGGAAGGGCGAACAACGTCTCGAGACGATGCTCCGTTTCTTCGTCGTGGGCCGCGGCCCGCTGGCCGCACACGAACACCGTGATCGCGAACACGAAGATGACGAACGTCAGCCCGATGTAACCGGACGCCTTCGTGATGTCGATCCCGCCCAACTTCGCGATCTGGTTTCGCGCGCTCTCCGGCAGGTCGATGTCCTCAACGGTCTTCGCGATCGAGCCGACCACCAACGCGAACGCCAGGATCACGCCCGTCCAGGTCGCTACGACGACGCGGTCGAGACGGAGCGCGAGCGTTGCCGGTGTGACAAGAAGGCGCGTGCGGGGCGGCGCCGAGTCTCTTGCGGGAAGGTACGCCGCGCCGAGATCACGGCGGGCGTGCAGCATCGTCGCCGCCGCGAGCAGAATTGCGGTCGCGGCCAGCGGGAGCACGAGCACGAAGGCGCTGCTCCCCGAGAACGCGCGCGTCTCCTCCGCCCAGCCGAGCGGCGTGAGCCAGTGGAGACCGAAATGGTCGGTCGTGTCGGCTACGACGCGAATCAAGAAGTCGACCCCGAGAACGGCGCTCGCCAGACCCAACGCACCCCGCCGGGTGGGCGCGAGCTGGTTCGCGGCCGCGGCGACGCCGACGTAGACCGCGCCGACGGAAAAGACGACGAGACCGAGGTACAACGACGGCCGGAGCGGCAGCGACGCGAACACGGCGCCGAGCGCCGTCGCGACGAACGCGACAGTCAGCCCCACGCCGGTGCCGGCGAGAATCGCCGCGAACTCGGTGTTCCGCGTGAGCCGACCGGCGAGGACGATCTCCGTGCGTCCGGCTTCCTCGTCGCCGCGCATGGGTCGCGTGGCGGCAAAGATCCCCAGCAGTGCTGCGAAGACGACCAGGATTCCGCCCGCGCGCCATGCGGTGTACCCGCCGACGGTGGTGAGATTGCGGCCCGCGCCGTAGAACATGCGCGCCGCCTTGTTGTTCCCGAACGTCTGGACCAGTCGCAGGCGATCGTTGATGTTCGGGTACGTGCTCCGATACCCCGCCGCGTTGACCCAGGTGACCAGCAGGAACAGCGCGGCGAAGGAAACCGTTCGCGTCCGGCCGTCGGCAACGACTCGCCGGGCGAGCGCCCTAGCCGCTGCCGTCATCCGCGGTGCCGTAATGCCGCAGGAAGATCTCCTCGAGCGACGGTTCGCGAGCCTCGAGCGCGGTGACATTCTCGCTCGCAAGCCGCCGGAGCAGCGGCCCGACCGGTCCGGTGACCTGGAAACGCAATCCGTTCGCGCCGAGTGGGACGGAGGTCGCTCCCTCGACGCCGTTCAGTGACGGCCGCGTGCCGTCAAAGGTCACGTCGATCGTCTGCGCGTGGAGATGGCGCAGGCTCTCGAGCGTTCCTTCGTCCACGAGTCGTCCCGCGCGCAGGATGCCGACTCGATCGCACAGCGCCTCGACCTCGCTCAGGATGTGCGACGACAGGAACACGGCCTGGCCGTTCGACTTCGCTTCGTTCACCGTCTCACGGAAGGCGACCTCCATGAGCGGATCGAGACCGCTCGTCGGCTCGTCGAGGATAAGTAGGTCGGCCCGCGTCGAGAACGCGTGCACGAGCTGGATTTTCTGGCGATTTCCCTTCGACAGCGCGCGCACCTTCTTGTCGGGTTCGATTTGAAACCGCTCCAGCAACCGCGCGCGGTACTCGATGTCGACGCCGCCGAACACACGGCCGAGAAACTCGAGCGTCTCGGCGGTCGTCAGCGACGGCCACAATGACGGCTCACCGGCGATGTACGCGACGCGGCGATGCGCGGCGACGGGGTCGCGCCATGCGTCGATTCCGAACAGCGTGGCGCGGCCGCTGGTCGGACGGTGCAGCCCGAGCAGGCAGCGGATCGTCGTGGTCTTGCCGGCTCCGTTCGGGCCGAGAAACCCGTATACCTCGCCCGCGTCAATCGCGAGATCGAGATCCTCTACGGCACGTGTCGGTCCATAACGCTTCGTGAGCGCGACGGTTCGCACTGCCTCGGCCATACGCGGGCACCCTACGCGCTCTAACCGGGCGAGCGCGCGTCCATCGGCCCGCCGCTGATCAGCGCGCGGAACCACAACGGTCCCGAGATCAGCGGCTGACACGGGCCGGCGGACTGCCGGCGAGAGCGACCCGAGTGTCAGGGCTTGACGAATCGCCCTACGAATTCGAGCGCGATCTGGGCAACCTCGCGCCAGCCGTGGTCGATGGTCAGCGAATGGCCGCGATCGGGGACCTTCACGATCTCGGTCACGTTCTTGTTGCGCTTCTGCTTCGTGTACGCCGCGCTCGCGATCGACCATGGAACGGTGTGATCCAGCTCCCCGTCCATGATCAGCAACGGCCCGCGCTCGAGATTCTTCGAATTGACTTTCGCCTCCGTCCAAGGGTTCAGGTTTGCCGTCGCAGCCTGGAACAAGGGCACGCCCGAACCCGGAACCGCGAAGAGGTGGTACAGCTCCTGCGCTTCGCCTTCGGTGACCGCGTTGGCGAAGCTGTAACGGAACTGCTCGTATGTGAGCGGAACCGCACGGTGGTGGTTCGCAGGATTACCGAGGACGGGCGCGGCCGACCGCAGCGACGAGATCGGCAGCGGCAGCACGCCGCGGAAAGGCGCCGGATCGAGCGCGACCGTCGCATCGGAGACGCCGCGACCGGCGAGGATCTGCGCGAGCAGCCCGCCGAACGAGTGCCCGATCACCGCGGGACGCGCGTCGAGGCGGCGAATGACCGCTTCGAAGTGGTCGGCGACCTGCCCCACCGTCTTGTGCGCCATGACTTCGGGGTGCGCGTTCGCCTCGTCCACCGTGTTCGGATCGTCGGGCCACCCGGGGGCCAGCGTTGTGTACCCGGCATCCTCGAACAGCTCGC
>DATJAA010000326.1:0-2265 GCA_035516815.1 Acidimicrobiia bacterium
GACGAGCCCGTCGGCTGGGACGAGCCGGGCTTCGACGCCTCGAGCTGGAAGGCGGCGACGGTGGTCGGCCCCGCGGGCACCGCGCCGTGGACACATCTCGTGTCGGTGCGGACGCGGATCGTCTATGCGCCCGTGCACGCCGTCTCGGTGAAGCGCTTGCCCACCGGATCGCTCGTAGCCGATTTCGGCAAGGTCTACGCCGCGATTCCGACGGTCGCGTTCCACCATGGTGTGCGAGGGCATCTCGTCCCGATGCACGCCGGCTACCTGCTCGACCACTGCCCGGATCCCACGATCCCGACGGGTTGTGTGACCGGCGAGGTATCGAAGGAACACGGCACGCAGCACACGGACATGAGCTACTCGTACGTCGAGCGGGGCGGGCCGGAAACCTTCGAGCCGTTCGACTACCTCGGCTTTCGCTACCTGCAGATCGACGACCCGGGAGAGACGCTCGCGCCCGCCGATATCGTGGCGCTCGCGCGCCACACCGCGCTTCCCGACAACGCGCCGGCCACCTTCGTGTCGTCGAGTGCGACGATCGACGCCGTGTTCGCGCTCGGCGCGCGTTCGGCCTTGTACACCGCGCAGGAGCAATACATCGACACGCCGACGCGTGAGAAGGGCTCGTGGCTGTGGGACGGGTTCAACGAGTCGGAAACGGCAATGTCCGCGTTCGGCGAAGAGAACCTCTCGCGCAAGTCGCTGGTCGAGTTCGCCCAGTCGCAGGCTCGGTACTGGCCGAACGGCGCGGTGAACAAGATCTATCCAACGGGACTGGGCGCCCTCGACATCAACGAGTTCACCGAGATCTATCCCGAGTGGGTGTGGCAGTACTGGATGCATACGGGCGATCGCGCGCTCCTTGCCGAGGTGTACCCCGTGCTGGAGCGACTCTCGGGCTATGTCGAGCACTCGGTTGAACCCGCGACCGGGCTCGTCACGAACCTGCCGTCGACGAGCATCTACTACGACTTCCCGACGGTCACGCGCATCAACGTGCTCGGTGTGAACGTGTTCCGGGTCGTAGCGGAGGTTGCGACGATTCTCGGTCGACCTCCCGCGGAGATCGCGCTCCAGCGCACACGGCAGTCGGCGTTGACGGCGGCGATCAACCACAAGCTCACACGCGGCGACGGCATATACGTGGACGGGCTCCAAGCGAACGGCGCCCAGGTCGCGACCGCTGCGCAGGAGACCGACGCGTGCGCTCTCTACTACGGGATCGTGCCGGCCGCGAACGTCGGCACGGTCGGGCGATACATCGCGAGCCTCGGTCTCACCGCGCCGCCGCGTACCGCGAGCGAGGTGATCGGAGCGCTGGCCCGCGCCGGACTCGACCGCGACGTCGTCACGCGTCTCACCGATACCGCGTCCGACGGCTGGGCGAACGTCCTCGCGCGCGGGGGAACGTTCACGTGGGAGGTGTGGCAGCCGTCCGACGTCATCGGCGACAGCATGTCGCACGGTTGGGGCGCGAACGTCCTTGTCGAGGTTCAGCGCGCGCTCCTCGGGGTGACCGCCGACGGCCCCGGATACTCCGCGTTCACCGTTGCGCCACCCGCGATCGGGCTCGACCGCGCGCGCGGAACGGTCCCGACCCCGGCCGGGACCATCGTCGTTTCGTGGCGGCGGGGGACGGCCGGCGCGGGTTTCTCCCTCGACCTCACCGTTCCCGCGAACACGTCGGCCACTGTACGAATCCCGGCCTCCGCGCGGTCGACACTCACCGAAGGGGGGCGCGCAGTCACGCCGGCGGACGGCATTGTTGTCGTCAACCGCGCGAACGGCGCGGCGGTCTTGCGCGTCGGTGCCGGGTCGTACCACTTCGCCCTGGCTTCCTGACCTTCTCGTCAACCGCCGAGGGGCTCGAGGCTACGCTACGAAGGGATCGGAGCGATTGCCGGGAGGGACGTCGCCGCATGCATGTCGTCCTCGTGATCGCGGCGGCGTTTGCTGCGTCGACGGTCGAGATGGTCGAGGCACTCACCATCGTGCTTGCGGTCGGGACCACCCGGGGCTGGCGTTCCGCGGGTTGGGGAGTCGCGGCCGCGCTCGCCGCGCTCACGGTCATCATCGCGGCGCTCGGCCCCGCGCTCTCCACGATTCCGATCGACGCGCTGCGCCTGTTCGTCGGCACGCTGCTCCTGATCTTCGGTCTGCAATGGCTGCGCAAGGCGGTGCTGCGCGCGAGCGGCTTGAAGGACAAACACGACGAGGAGGCGATCTACGCGGCGGAGGTGGCGCTGCTGCAGTCGCACGTAC
>DATJAA010000327.1:0-11906 GCA_035516815.1 Acidimicrobiia bacterium
CGGTCGAGCGGGTTCGGGCCCGGACCCGACCCGCCCAGTCGTGGTACCTCGACATCGCGCTGCTCGCCGACAACGTCGGAACCGCCCGGCGCTACCACCACACCGCACCCATATCGATGCTGTACGCGCTGCACGCCGGACTCGGCGTCGTGCTCGACGAAGGGCTCGACGCGGCGCATGCCCGTCACCGCGACGCCGGTGGCCGCCTGCAGGAAGCACTTCCCGAGCTGGGGTTCCGGCCGTTCGCACTCGAGCGGCCGCTGCCGCAGCTGACGTCGGTGTGGCTCCCGGACGGCGTCGACGATGCGAAGGTCCGGGGCGAGCTCCGCGTCCGTTTCGGCATCGAGGTGGGCGGTGGGCTGGGCGAGCTCGCCGGCAAGGGCTGGCGCATCGGGCTTATGGGGCATTCGGCCCGGGAGCGATCTGTGACCACGCTGTTGGGGGCATTGGGCACGCTCGTGTAGGAGGGTCTTGGGTGGCTGCGGCAGGTCGCCGACAAACAGGTCGGTGAGTCGCTACACACAAGAGCTGCTGACGCTCTCGGCCCAACCGGCGGCGGCGGAGCAGGTCCTGCGCATCGTCTCGAATCCGAGAACGGCCGCGGTGGACGTCGCGCGGGTGATCGAGACCGACCCCGCGCTCGCGGCGCGGGTGATGCGACTCGCGAACAGCTCGTACTACGGGCTGCCGCGCAAGGTTGCGAGCACGCGGCACGCAACGGTCATGCTCGGGTTCGACACGGTGCGCGCGCTGGCCGTCAGCGCCGCGTGCAGCCTGCTCGACGGCCGGGTCGAGCTCGGCCCGGACGGATTCTGGCGTCACGCGATAACGACGGCCTCGGCGGCATCGGTGATCGCGCGCAAGGTCGGCCTGTCCACGGCCGACGCGTTCTCGGCCGGCCTGCTGCACGATCTCGGCGCGGTGCTGTTGCACCGGCGCGATCCCGAGGCGTTCGCGGAGGCGACCGCGTCACCCACGGTCTCCGATCAGGTCGCGGCCGAGCTCGCCGCGTTCGGCGTGACCCATGCGGACGAAGGCGCGGCGGCGCTCGACGCGTGGGGCTTCCCCGCGCCGTTCGTCGAGGCGGTCGCGCTCCACCAGCACGGCGTCGAAGAGCCCCGTCATGCGCTGGGCCGTGTGTTGCGGGTTGCCGAGGCGGTGGCGCTGGAACACGTGCCGATGCCCGGCTACCCGACGCCGCCCGACGTGGATCGCCTCCTCATTGCGATCCGGCTGCGTCCCGACGATTTCGATGTGGTCACGCGCGAGGTCGACGATCAGCTCGAACGCATCGCCGACATGCTCGGAGTCGAGCCATGACGGGCCGCGACGAGTCATTCGCGCGCCTCGAGGCGCTCCAGGCGCGGAGCCTCGAGCGGTTGCAGAGTGCGGGGGCGGACCGGGCCTTGCTCGTAGAGCTGCTGGAGTCCGCGTGCCTGCTCGAGCTCGCGAAGGTCGAAACGACCCGTGTCGATCCCGTGAGCTTTCTCCAGCAAGCGGCCGACGTCATCGTGCAGCTGTACCCGGTGCGCGGCGTCGCGCTGACGGTTTCGACGGCGGGAACCGCGCCCATCGACGTCCACTCGGGCGAGCCGCCGGCCGGCGACCGCCGCTTTCCCCTCGTCGCCGACCGGGTAACCCTCGGTGTCCTCGTGGCCGGCGAGCAGAAGACGGATCTCGGACCTGCGGACGACTTCTTCTGCCGGGTCGCCGCGCAGGTCGCGCAGGGGTTCGCCAGCGTGGCCCATGCCGAGCTGCTGCGGCGCGAGGCCGCCACTGCCACCGCGTCGCGTCTTGCGTCCCAGCTTCCCGACGAGAACATCGTCGACGGGCTCGAGGAGCTCGCGCTCGCGCTGGCGTCTTTCCCCTCGGTGATCGCGGCCGAGCTGGTCGTCGACCACGCGGCGGTCGGGCCTCCGTTGCGGCTGCGATCGGGGTACTGGGACGGCGACGGCCGTCCGCACTCCGTCGACAGCGTCACGCTCGACCTCGGTGCGGTCGGACGGCTCACCGCGCGCATCCGTTCGGCCGACGAGTCCGCCCCCGATGAGCTCGCGGTGCAGGGTGTCATGGAGTACCTCGCCTCCTCGCTCGAACGCATCGCGACAACGCGAGCGTTGCGGGAGCAGGCCGAGACCGAACCGCTGACGGGTCTCGGCAACCGGCGCCGGCTGCAGCGCGCGCTCGAGCAACACCTCAGCCGCGCCGAGCGCTACTGCGAACGCGTCGCGCTGCTCCTGCTGGACCTCGACCGGTTCAAGGCCGTGAACGACGAGCTGGGTCACGAGATGGGCGACGCCGTCATCGTTGCCTGTGCCGACGCGTTGCGGGAACGGACCCGCGGGTACGACGACCTCGTCCGGCTCGGCGGTGACGAGTTCGTAGTGGTTGCACCGGTGCCCGACATCCTGGACGCGCGTACTCTCGCCGACGACATGCGGGAACACATCGCGCAACGGTGCAATGCGCTCCTCCCGCCCGGCTGGGGCCTGACCGCCACTATCGGCGTTGCCGTCTACCCCGACGCGGCGCTCGACCCCGAGTCGTTGCTGCGCGCCGCTGACATCGCCCTCTATCGCGCCAAGGATTCGACGCACGAAGGCGTCGTCGTGGCCGAGCCCGCGGTCACTGACCTGACGGCGCGGTCGGCGAAGACTCGGCGGAGTCTGCGGCGGGAATGAAGAGCTCCCGGCGATAGAAGCGCAGTTCCTCGATCGACTCCCTGATGTCGTCGAGCGCACGGTGGTGTTCGGCCTTGTTCGGCCGCTTGCTGTAGACATCGGGGTACCAGCGTCGGCACAGCTCCTTCAACGACGACACGTCCACGCTGCGGTAGTGCAAATACGTCTCGAGCTCGCGCATGTACTTGTCGAGGAAGCGGCGGTCGGTGCCGATGCTGTTCCCGCACAGCGGCGCCGTTCCCGGCGCGGAGACGTGGGAACGGACGTAGTCCAGGGTCCGCGATTGGGCGGCGCCGAGGCTGACGTCGGAAGCCGGTATCAGCGGCAACAGGCCCGATTTCGTGTGCATCTTGCGGACGAAGTCGTCCATGCGCCCGAGCGCGTCCTCGTCCTGGTGGACCACGATGTCGAGGCCGTCGTCGAGGAGTGTCAGTTGCGAATCGGTGACAACACACGCGACTTCCACGATCGTGTGCCGTTCGACGTCGAGGCCGGTCATCTCCAGATCGAGCCACACCAGGCAATCGTCGTCCGCACGAATGGTCATGGCCGCACGCTATCGGGCCGCCGTCGCCGTTCGACACACGGGTTAGATTCGACGACCGATGGTTGCTCCGCCGGTCGTTTGGCGCCCTGACGAAAGCTTGCTCCACGACAGCAACGTCGCGCGCTTCATGGCAGCCGAAGCCGTCGACGACTTCCCGTCACTCTTGCGGCGCTCCATCGACGAGCCGGAATGGTTCTGGGACGCCGTGGTCAGGTTTCTGGGGCTGCCGTTCGACGTTCCGTACGAACGGGTGCTCGACACCTCCGCGGGTATCGAATGGGCTAGGTGGTTCGTCGGCGGCCGAGGTAACGCGGCCACGATGTGCCTCGAACGTCTCGCGGCCGATGGTCCTGCCGTTGAGTGGGAGTCCGAGACCGGCGAGACGCGGACGCTGACCGGTGCCGAGCTACGCGGGCTCACCGACCGCATCGCGTCCGGCTTGGCCGCGCGCGGAGTGACCGAAGGCGACGCGGTCGCCCTGTTCCTGCCGATGCGCCCCGAGACGGTCGCCGCGCTGTTCGCAGTCGCGAAGCTCGGCGCGGTGTTCCTCCCGATCTTCTCGGGATACGGCTCCGAAGCGGTCGCGATCCGGTTGCAGGACGCGCGCGCGGTCGCCGTGGTAACCGCCGACGGATTCTTCCGGCGCGGCAAGCTCGTCGCGATGAAGGAGACGGCCGACGCCGCCGTCGCGCAGGCGCCGAGCGTGCACACGGTGCTCGTGGTCGGAAACGATCGCGACGACACTCCGATGCGCGCCGGGCGCGACATACGACTCGACGACCTGCCCGAGGCGCGGTTCGAGACCCGAGTCGTCGACAGCGAACACCCATTGTTCGTGGCGTATACGAGCGGCACGACCGGACGCCCGAAGGGCGCGGTGCACGTCCACGCCGGGTTCACCGTCAAGGTCGCCGAGGAGGTTGCCTTCCAGACCGACCTGCGGAAGGGGGAGCGTCTCTTCTGGCTGACCGACATCGGCTGGATCATGGGCCCGTGGGAGATCGTGGGAACGCTCGCGGCGGGCGGAACGTTGCTGCTTTACGACGGCGCCCCGGATTTCCCCGACGCGGCGCGACTCTGGTCGTTCGTAGAGGCGCATCGCGTGAATGTCCTCGGGGTCTCGCCCACGTTGATCCGCGCGCTGATGGCAAACGGCGATCGTCCAGTCCGCGCGCACGACCTCTCGTCGTTGCGCGTTCTCGCCTCCACCGGCGAGCCGTGGAACGAGGCGCCGTGGCGTTGGTACTTCGAGGTCATCGGCGGCGGCCGGTGCCCGGTAGTGAACATCTCCGGCGGCACTGAGGTCGGCGCGTGCTTCCTGTCTCCTCACGTGGTGCAGCCGTTGTCGCCGTGCTCGCTCGGTGGTCCCGCGCTCGGGATGGCGGTCGACGTGTTCGACGACGCGGGGCAGTCGGTACGAGGCGAGGTCGGCGAGCTCGTGTGCACGAAGCCGTGGCCGGGTATGACGCGCGGGTTGTTCGGCGATCCGCAGCGCTACATCGAGACGTACTGGTCGCGCTATCCCGGTGTCTGGTGGCACGGCGACTTCGCGAGCGTCTCCCACGACGGCCAATGGTTCCTGCACGGGAGGTCGGACGACACCATCAAAGTCGCAGGCAAGCGGCTGGGCCCGGCCGAGGTCGAAAGCGTCGTGGTCGCGCTCCCGCGCGTTCTCGAGGCCGCCGCGGTCGGGGTCCCGGACGAGCTGAAAGGAGAGTCGTTGTGGGTGTTCGTGGTGCCGGGCCCCGGAGTCGATGCCGACGACGCACTCCACGACGAGGTGATCGAGGCGGTTGTCAGCGCGCTCGGACCGACGTTCAAGCCGGCGCAGGTGTGTTTCACCGATGCGCTGCCGAAGACTCGCAGCGCGAAGGTGTTGCGGCGCGCGATTCGATCGGTCGTCACCGGAGCTGCCGTCGGTGACATGTCCGGTCTCGAGGATGCCGCCGCATTGGACGCGATCGAACGATCCGTCGATCGAACAGGGGAGCCGCGGTCGTGACGGAACTGATCGGTTCGCGTGTACTGCTCCGGCCCCTCCGACCCGAGGACTGGGACGCGTGGCGCGAGGTCCGGCTGCGCTGCCGCGTCTGGCTCGAGCGTTGGGAACCCAGTCCCGACGCGGGCAGCATCGATCCCGCGCTCGACCGCGAGGCGTTCCGCTCGCGGTGCGGGGCCTGGGATCGTCAGCGTCACTTCGATGCTGCGTACGGCTTCGGTCTCTTCCTGCTCGACGGGAAGTTCGCCGGAGAAGTCAGCCTCGGCAGTGTGCAACGGGGTCCGTTCCAGATGGGCTACATCGGCTACTGGATCGACGAGGCGCTCGCCGGATGCGGCTATGTCCCGGAGGGGGTCGTGTTGCTCATGCAGCACGCGTTCGACGCACTGCAGCTGCACCGGCTCGAAGCCGCCATCGTTCCGCGGAACGGCTCGAGCCGCCGCGTAGCCGAGAAGCTCGGTCTGCGCGACGAGGGTACGGCGGTGCGCTTCTTGCAGATCCAGGGCGTCTACGAGGATCACATCCGCTATGCGATGACCCTCGAGGAGTGGCGTGAGCGCGGCCACGAGCTGGTGGCGAAGTTCGTCAACCGGTGACCGACGTCCGTCGTCATGTCGGCGCTCGGAACCAGCCCTGCCCGAGCGACCACGCCTGCTGGGTCACTTCCGTCGCGATTGCGGCTTCGAAGTCGGGTTGCCACGGCGTCTGGCGCAACGTCGCCTTGACGACGTCGAGGAGGCCGGTCGGCGCGCGGGTGGCGCGTGCCGCGAGTTCTCGCGCCGCGTCGAGCAGCTCTTCGTCGGGATGGCACGACCACGCCAGGCCGATCTCTGCGGCGCGGGAACCATCGACGACGACGCCGAACAGCACCATCGTGGCGGCCGCCTGCGGACCCACCGCGCGCTCGAGCATCCACGTGTGGCCGCCACCGGGGTGCAAACCGATCTTCACGAATCGTGTGTCGAAGAAGGCGGACATGCCGGCGAGGCGAACGTCGCAAGCAAGCGCGAGGTTCATCCCCGCGCCCACCGCAGCGCCGTTCACCGCGGCGATCGTCGGCAAGGGCGAGCGCAGGACGCGCAGGAAGCCTTCATAGATCGAGGTGACCGACCGGCGTTCCCGGTCGGAGCCGGCGCGCGCGAGGTCGCCCAGGCTCGAGACGTCGGCACCGGAACAGAAAGCCGGCGGTTCGCCGGTGACGACGACGGCGGCGGTCGACCCGTCCGCCTCGAGGCTGTCGAACGCCGCGACGATCTCGCCGACCATCGGCGCGGTCATCGCGTTGCGTCGCTCGACATCGACCAGGGTCACGACCGCGACCCCTTCGTGACTCTCTACGCGCACGTGCTGCATCGCGTCAACCTACGCCGTCGTGCGGGCGCGGCGGCTTTCAAGCCGGGTCGGGGCGCACCACCGCGGGGGAGTGGCGGAAGAAGTCCTCGACCTCGCGTTCGTAGCGGTACGTCGGCCGGCTGTCGCCGATGGTTCCCGCGAGGCGGAGTGCCTGCGCAAACGCTTCTACCGTAGTTGCGGTGGTGTAGGCGTAGCGGAAGCCCGCGCGCTTGTAGCGGGAGTTGTCGATCGTGCGCCCGAAGCGCAGGAGGTCCATCGCTTCGGGGGGCAGGTCCCACAGGCGGAGGAGCCGCGCCGGTTCGACGGCAAGGTTCGTGAACACGAACGGGAGCGCGAGGCGGCGCTTGCCGACGATGGCGCACACCTCGCTCCACGGGAGGTTGCCGTCGGCGCCGACGTTGTACACGCCCGGGATGTCGTTGTCGATCGCGTACATCAGCGCGCTCACGACGTCGTCTTCGTGCACGAACTGCAGC
The DNA here is from genome assembly GCA_035516815.1 of Acidimicrobiia bacterium. GTDB lineage: Bacteria > Actinomycetota > Acidimicrobiia > IMCC26256 > PALSA-610 > PALSA-610. The sequence continues at coordinate 7,057 of DATJAA010000327.1, forward strand.
CGGGAGTCGAAACCGAGGATCTCGGGTACGACGGGTCGCCGCAAAGCCGCGGTGAACGGAGTGTCGATGTCGACGCCGAGCACGTTGGCGAAACGGAGCAAGCTGACGTCGACGTGGGGGTTGTCGTCGGCGAAGTCGCGTACGAAGGCTTCGACCTCGAGCAGCGAGCGCTCGACGGGGGTGTTCGCGGGTCCGCTGCGCTGCATCTCTTCCCGGAAGCAGTACGGGTCGGCCTTGTTGGCTCCGTACACGAGACCGGAGCTCTTCAGCACGACCTTGCGTACCGGGCTCGCGGGCGCGCCGGCCGCGGCGAGCAGGTTCATCGTGCCGATGACGTTGATCTCGTGGAGCGTCCGGCTCGTCGCGCGCGTCGAGTCGACGACAAGGTGTGTGTGCACGATCGTGTCGACCTGGGTCGCGCGCACGATGCGGGACAGGATCGAGTGTGACGAGTCGGTGCGGACGAACTCGGTCCGCTCGAGCGGCGTCCTCGGATCCTTGGTGTCGACGCCGACGACGACTTCGACGTCGGGCCGCTGTTCGAGCGCCTGCGCGACGCGTCCGCCCCAGTAGGTCGAGAGTCCTGTGACGAGAGCCCGCATGGTCGTCTGTCCTACCCTCCTGTCCGAACGGTTTGGATCATCCGAACCAAACGCTCCGGCGCTTGCGGAGCATGTCGTACAGCGCGTCCTGAACCATGCGGCGGATGCGCTCCGACTCCTCCATGACCCGGCTGCGCGAGTAGCGCTCCTGATTCGGTGCTATGTCGAAGTGAACGGGTGGGAGCACGCGGATGCGAAACTTCGCGGGTAGGTAGGCGACGATTCCGGCCGGTCCGAAGGCGAGCATGTTCGCGGTGATCGGGAAGTACGGCAGGTTGAGCAGCTTGGCGAGCCGTGAGCTCTTGAACACGATCGGCATGGTCTCTTCCGCGCCCATGACTGCGATCGGCACCACCGGAACCCCGGCGCGCATCGCGATGTCGACGAAGCCGCCGCGGCCGAAGCGTCGGAGCCGGTAGCGGTCCGCGTACACCTTGCCGGTGGCTTTGGTTCCTTCCGGGAAGACCAGCACGAGCTGCTGTTCGTCGTGCAGCAGCCGGTACGCGTTGTCGGGATGCGCGGCGACCCCACCGCTGCGGGACCACAACGTGCCGACGACGGGGAGCGCGCGGAACAGATTCTCGGCCAGGCCGTACACCGGACGGCCGAGGTCTTTCTCGATTCCATGCATGATCGACGGCGCGTCGGGTGGGATCGCGCCGGCGTGGTTCGCGACGAGCAGCGCGCCGCCAGCCTCGGGAAGGTTCTCGAATCCCTCCCACTCGACGCGGAACCAGTGTTTGTACACCGGGTCGAACGCGCGGCGCGTCAGCGCGCGGAAGTGTTCCGATCGGCCCCACCGGTCGACATCCGAGCGGCGCACCTGGGCCGGCGCGCTCGGCAAGGTACGCGCGAGTGGAACGAGGTCGCGACCGATGCCCGGTTCGATCTCGGTGAGGTCGACGTCGGGCGGGCTCGCGGGCGCGATGTCGAGGGTTCGCTCGGGCGCGCACTCGGGTCGGTCGGGCACCGTCGAAGCCTATGTAGCGGGCGCCCCCGTGACTAGCCATTGATCGCCGAGGTAACGGTGTCCCATTCCGACCAGCCTGGCGAGCATGAAGACGAGCAGCGCGCCCCACAGCGCGATGAGCCCGGCGCCCGTCGCGAGCACGGTGAGCGCGCAAGGCACGAAGCAGACTGTGGCCGCGGTCATGGCGAGCGCGAGATACCGGACGTCGCCGGCCCCGATCAGGATCCCGTCGAGCACGAACACCGCACCACCGATGGGCTGCATCAACGCGACCGCCAGCAGGACGGGCCTGAGCTCGCTGCGAACGGCTGCATCGCGTGTGAACGCAAGCGCGAGCAGTGGATCGAGCGCGGCGACGGCGAGGCCGAGCACCAAGCCGGCCATGATCCCCCACTCGAGCATCCGGCGTGACGCGGCGCGGGTGTGCTCGGCGTCGTCCGCGCCGAGAGCGCGGCCCACGATCGCCTGTCCGGCGATCGCGATCGCATCGAGGCAGAGCGCGAGCAGGAGCCACAGTTGGAACGCGATCTGGTGCGCCCCGACCTGGGCGTCGCCGATGCGGGCGGCGATGGACGTCGCCGCCGTGAACGCGAGCAGGAGCGAGCCCGTGCGGACCGTGAGGAAGGCACCGACGGATCCGGCCTCTCGCAGCTGGGCCCGGTCGGGGCGCGCCGACGCCCCCGAAGCGCGGACGTTGTGCCTCACGATCGCGAGGTAGGCAAGCGCGGCGCAGACTTGGGCGATCACGGTGCCCCACGCCGACCCGGCGATTCCGAGATGAATGCCGTACACGAGCACGATCTCGAGCACCAGGTTCAGCCCGTTGGACGCGAGGGCGATGAAAAGGGGAGTGCGCGTGTCCTGGAGGCCACGTAGGTATCCGGTGCCGGCGAGCGCGAGGAGTACGAACGGCGCGCCCAACAGCGAGATGCGCAGGTAGATGCGGGCGTAGGGCGCGACCCGCGCGGAGGCACCCATCGCCGTGACGACCGGCCCACTCACCGCGAGGCCGATCACGGCGAGCGCGAGACCGAGTCCGGCGGCAAGCCAGATGCCCGCGACGCCGTGCTCGGCCGCGCCTTTCGGGTCACCGGCGCCGACCCGGCGGGCCACGGTCGCGGTCGTGCCGTACGCCAGGAAGTTGAACAGGCCGAACGCGACGCTCAGTACCGCGCCGGCAACGCCGAGCCCGCCGAGCGGCCGGATCCCGAGATGCCCGACGATCGCGGTGTCGGCGAGCACGTAGAGCGGCTCCGCTGCCAGCGCGCCGAACGCCGGCAACGCGAGCCGCAGGATCTCCCGGTCGTAGGCCGCGCCCGCCCGTTGCTGTCTCACCTCGGGTATTCAATACGCCCGATGGACGTCACACCGCCGATTCGGTTCGCCGACCTCGCCCGCCGCATCAGCGCCGCGGCGCGGGCAGCGGGCCTGGTGTGTCCCGCGTTCCGCACACCGCCGCGCCGTCCCGGAGTCCCGCGCACGATCCGTCGGCTCCCGGGTGGTCCGGTGGTCGCGGTCCGCGTGCGCTCGCGGCCTCCCGCCGACGTTGTGGCCGACATGATCGAAGGCGTCGTCGTCGCGAACGCGCTTGTCGACGACGTCGCGGCGCGGGTACGCGCGACGTTGCTCGCGGCCATCGGTGGGGTGGGAGCCGTCGGTCCGGGGTCGGTGGCTGCCTGACGGCGCCGGCTCCGCGACCGGTCGCCTACCGTTACGGCGCCCGCCCGGGTGGCGTAACCGGCAGACGTAGGCGGCTTAAACCCGCCGGCCCTTCGGGGCGTGAGGGTTCGAGTCCCTCCCCGGGCACTGGCCGGCTGGTGTGATGTCGCGAGATTCCCGGCGGGCCGGCCGTGCGGCGGAGAGAGAGGGCCTCCCTCGTTGGTTCGGGTATGACACTTGCGGGAGTCCGAGGAGGAGTCGAGATGGACGAGTTGCTAGCGCTGTACGGGCGTGCGAGCGAGTGGACCGCGGAGAAGGTCGCGGGCGCCCAGGACGATCTCGACGCCCGCACACCCTGCGACGACTGGAACGTGCGCGCGCTGCTGAACCACATGCTCGACACGCAGCGGTACTTCGCGCGTACCGCGCGGGGGGAAGACGTCTCGCCACCCTCGGCGAGTCCTCCCGCGCTGCTCAGTGACGATCCAAGTGGCGACTTCGAACGCGGACGACACGACCTGCTCGAAACGTTTGGTCGACCGGGCGTGATCGAAAAGACGGGTCCGTCATTGGGTATCGCCTTTGCTGACCAACTCCTTCATGGCTGGGACCTCGCCCGTGCCACGCACCAGGACGCCACGATGCCGGACGGCCTGCCCGAGGCCGCCTACGGCATGATTCATGGTCGCTTCACCGACGAGCAGCGAAAAGGTGTTTTCAAGCCGGAAAGAGCTGTTGGCGAAGGCGCGTCGCCGCAAGAGAAGCTCTTGGCATATACCGGCCGCCCGCCGTCGACCTGAGGCGACCCGAGCGCGCCGGCGAGCGACCGGAAGCGGCACGGCAGTTGGGGCGTGCTCGAATCGGCCGTATCGGATCAGGGGTTCGGGTTGGGTGAACAGCCTCCGGGTCGCGTTGATCGCGCGAGTGTGTGTTGAAAATCGGGACCGACCTCGATCACCGCATTTGGCGCCTTGGCGTAAACGAGGCTCGCGACGTCCTGACAGATCTCGAGGCTGTTCGCGGCGTCGAGCGTCGTGGCTGAGATGTCGACGGTCGTGGAGCCCATGACGACTGTGATGCTCGTGCTCACTGGCAGAGTCCAGAACCTCGGGTCTTTGCGGATCGTGTCATCGACGTCGAAGGCTTCGAGTTTCGCGACGCCTGCGCCGGGCTTGGGGTCGAGCTGGACGTGGCATGTGTTGCTCATGTACTGGCTCACCTCGGCGGACGCGGCAGTGATGCGGCGCCCGTCGAGGGACAGCGCAACCGCGACGACGGCGCCGGCTTGTGCGCGAGGATCGGGTCCGGCGCGACGTACCGCGGCGGCGTACGCCGCGAACGTCTCTGCCTCGATCTCGAACGCCTGCTTGACAGCGCTCGGCGCGTCTCGGGCGAGTAGTGCCGTCGTCCGGGCGTCGGCCAATACCTCCGCGGCGGTCGGTGAACGCACTGCCGAGACGACAGCGGCAAACTGTCGCAAGCGATCGCAGAAGGTGCTGCTGTCCGTCGCGATCTGCCCGACCGCCGTTGTCGGAGTTCCGACGAGAGCGGGAATCGTCGACCCCGTGGCGCCGGGCTGCTGTCTCGCAGTCCAACTTTGCGTCGCGCCGCACCCGGCT
>DATJAA010000328.1:0-7179 GCA_035516815.1 Acidimicrobiia bacterium
CGTCGCGCAAGTCGTTCCTCGCGCGCCTGCTCGCCCGGGACGACACGGCCGGCCGCGACGATGCCACCATCGCAACCACAGTCTGGTGCTTCGAGGCCGGCGCCGTGCTCGTGCGCGTACACGACGTCGAGGGTTCGCGGCGCGCGCTCGAGCTGCTCGACACGATCGAGCGGGCCAACGTCGGGGGGGTCGCGGCGTGACGGTCGGCGGGCTGCGCGGGCGCTGGGCCCAGGGACTCCAGCCGCGTTACTTCACGTGGGTCATCAAGGACCGTCTGGGTGCAGGGGAGCGGCCGGGCGGGTTCGCCCGCAATCACCGCAAGGTCCGGCGCCAGGAAGAGCTCATCTGGTTGAACGTCAACGGGTTCACCCACGTGGTGTCGCTGCTCGACTCGCCCCACAACCTCCACGCGTACGACGAAGCCGGTGTCGCGTACGTTCACGTGCCCCTCGGTCCGCACGACGAGCTCGCCCCGCGGCTGTCGACCATCTACGACGCGATCAAGAAGCTGCTCGACGATCCGGCCGAGCGGATCTACGTGCACAACGAGGAGTTCGGCGACCGCGTGCTCGGTGTGCTCGCCGGATACCTCCTCTTTGCCGGTCTGGTCGAGCAGGGCCCGCACGCCATCTCCGTGATCGAGAAGCTCACCTCGCGCAGCCTCGGCGCGGCGGGACGCGAGATCGTCGCCGTCACGCTCGACGACCTGTTGTAATCGCGACTGTCACGCGCGCACGACGCGCACCGTGTCGGTCGCGCCGGCGCGCTTTCCCGGCGACGCCGACACGATTGCGATGAGATCCCCCTTGCGGGCAAGGCCCGAGTCGCGCGCCGCCTTGGCCGCGTGCCGGTGGCCGTCGTCGTCCTCCAACGGCGACGCGGCCAGCGGCCGGACGCCCCAGACGAGGCACAGGCGGCCCAGCACGTCCGGCTGGTCCGAGATCCCGGCGATCGCGACCGCGGGCCGGAACGCCGCGACGCGCCGCGCCGTCGTCCCGCTCTGGGTCGGGCACACGATCGCGGCAACGCCGAGGTCTTCGGCGGCCTGCACCGACGCGTGCGCGACCGCCCAGGCCACGCGGTCGTCGTCCACCGCCGCGGTCGCGCCGTGCGGCGGTGTGCGGGAATGCGGCCAGGCTTCGGCCGCTTCGGCGACGTCGCTCATCGTCCGCACCGTGTCGGCCGGGTACTCGCCGACGGCCGTCTCCTCGGAGAGCATCAACGCATCGGTTCCGTCGAGCACCGCGTTGGCCACGTCGTTGACCTCGGCGCGCGTCGGCATCGGGGAGCGCGTCATCGACTCGAGCATCTGGGTGGCCGTGATCACCGGCTTCCCGGCCATGTTGCAGAACCGGATGATCTCCTTTTGGATGAGCGGGACGCGCCGGGCGGGCACCTGGATGCCGAGGTCGCCGCGGGCGACCATGACGGCGTCCGCCGCGCCGACGATTCCCGGAAGGTGGTCGAGCGCGACGGCGGTCTCGATTTTCGCGACCAGGAGCGGCCGGTGGCCCCGCTTGGGCAACCGGCCGCGCACCGCCTCGACGTCTTCGGGCCGGCGCACGAAGGACAAGCCGACGTAGTCGGCTCTGAGCCCGACCGCCATGCGCAACGCGGCGGCGTCGGTATCGGTGAACGGCTCCACGTGTGCTTCGGCACGCGGCACGTGCATGCCCTTGCGCGAGCGGAGGATCCCGCCCCTCGCGACCTCGCAGAATACGTCGCGCTCGACGACGCGGGTGACCCGCAAGACGATCGCACCGTCGGCGAGGAAGATGTCGTCGCCGGGCGTGACCCACCGGGCCAGCTCGGGAAGGGTGGTCGAGACGCGACGCGCGTCACCGACGACCGGCTCGGCGGTCAGGACGATCTCGTGGTTCGCATCGAGTCGGATCTCGTCGTCGACGACGGGACCGGTGCGCATCTTCGGCCCCGGCAGGTCGACGAGGATGCCGACCGCGCGGCCCAGTTCGTCAGCGGCCTGACGAGCGACGTTCGCGTGCTCCGCGTGTACGCCGGCCGATGCGTGCGCCGCGTTCAAGCGCACGACGTCCGCTCCGGCCGCAAGCAGCGCGCGCATCGACTCCGGAGACGACGTCGCCGGACCGATCGTCGCGACGATCTTCGTCCGCCGCATATACCCGGACTATCACGCGGGTAGCGTCCAGCCGTGGACCGCATCCGCATAACCGGGATTCGCGAGCTGGGCGTGCACGGTGTGCTCCCCGAGGAACAGAGTCGCCCGCAGCCCTTCGAGGTCGATGTCGAGCTGCTCGTCGACGTCGCGAAGGCGGGCGAATCCGACGAGCTCGAAGACACCGTCGACTATTCGGCGGTCTGCGAAGCGGTGAGCAGGGTCGTGTCGTCGGAGCAGTACCGGCTCCTCGAACGGCTGGCGGCGCGCATCGCCGAGGTGTGCCGCGCCGACCCGCGTGTTCTCGGAGTGGCGGTGGAAGTGCGCAAGATGCATCCGCCGGTGCGCGCGCTGCTGAACTACGTCGCAGTACGCGTCGAACGGTGAGCCGCGCGTACCTCGCGCTGGGTTCGAACCTGGGTGACCGGCTCGCGCACCTTCAGTTCGCGGTCGACTCCCTCGCGGCCGACTCCGCAGTTACCGTGCTCGCCGTCTCTCGGGTCTACGAGACCGCGCCGGTGGGCGGACCACCCCAGGACGCGTACCTCAATGCCGTCGTCGCCGTGGAGACCTCGAGAGATCCGCACGATCTCCTCGCGGTGGCGCAACGCATCGAACGGGAAGCGCACCGCGTGCGCGCCGAGCGATGGGGACCACGCACACTCGACATCGACCTCCTCCTGTACGACGACGTCCGTCTGGACGATCCCGACCTGACGCTGCCGCATCCGCGCATGAACGAGCGGGGGTTCGTGCTCGCGCCCTTACGTGACGTGGCGCCCGCGCTCATCGACGCGACCACCACCTGGGAAGGGGTACGCGAGGCGGCGGTAACATTGCGCACTTCATGGAGGAACAGCAGCAGCGCACCGTCGCCCTGATCGGTCCCGGACGCGCGGGGACGACGATCGCGCTCGGGCTCCTCGAGCAGGGCTGGACGGTGGTCGGCGTCGGCGGACGCGCACCCGACGCGCCCTCGACCACGTCGGCGGCGGCGTGTCTCTCGTCGACGACCGCGCTCGTTTCGGAGGTCGCGCGTGGCGCCGCGCTGGTGCTGGTCGCGACGCCCGATCGCGCGCTCGAACGAGTGCTGCTCGCGGCCGAGCCGGCCATCGAGCCCGGCGCCCTCGTGGTGCATCTCGCGGGGTCCCGCGGTCTCGACGTCTTCTCGGATCTGCTCGAGCGCCGTACCGGCGTGCGTGTCGGCGCGTTGCATCCGCTGCAGTCGTTCCCGTCGACGACCGTCGGCCTCGAACGGCTTGCCGGCGCCTGGGCCGCCGTCGCAGGCGATCCCGCGGTCGCCGACCTGGCCCGTTCTCTCGGGCTCCGGCCGTTCGAGCTCGCCGACTCCGACCGCGGGCGCTATCACGCGGCCGCGGTCGTCGCGTCGAATCATCTCATCGCGCTGCTCGGTCAGGTCGAGCGACTCGCCGCGACGTGCTCCGTGCCGTTCGAGGCGTTCGGGCCGCTCGTGCTCGCGTCGGTGCAGAACGCGTTCGCGCTCGGTCCCGCCGCCGCGCTCACCGGACCTGTCGCGCGCGGCGACCTCACGACCGTCGAACAACACCTTCGCGATCTCGATCCCGCCGAACGCGATGCGTACCGGGCGCTGGCGCGCGAAGCGGCGCGCCTCACCGGCCGGCGCGACACCGGTCTCGACCGGCTGCTCGACGACCTGCGCTCACCGCCCGGCGCGGGCAGTGAGCAGTAGCGCCTCGCCGGCCCCGGAGCCCGGCCGCTACGATGACACGGTCAGACCCGCCAGTCCGGACCCCTGGGCCGGAACCGAGCGAGGCCGTGCGATGTTGCTTGCCGAGACAATCCTTGACCTGCGCGCCGTCTGCGATCGGGCGCGGGCGGACGGGGGCCGGATCGGCCTCGTCCCGACGATGGGGTACCTCCACGAGGGTCACCGGTCGCTGATCCGGGCCGCGCGCCGGACGTGCGACGTCGTGGTCGTGACGGTTTTCGTCAATCCGCTGCAGTTCGGCGCGGGCGAAGATCTCGACTCATACCCGCGCGACCTGGCCCGCGATCTCGCGTTGTGCGAGGCCGAGGGGGTCGACGCCGTCTTCGCCCCGTCGGTGGCCGAGATGTACCCGAGCGGGCCACCCCTCACGACCGTGCACGTTGCCGGTCTCACCGACGACCTGTGCGGCGCGTCCCGCCCGACGCATTTCGACGGTGTGACCACGGTCGTCGCGAAATTGTTCTCGATCACGGGGCCGTGCGCGGCGTTCTTCGGACGCAAGGACGCGCAACAGCTCGCCGTGATCTCGCGCATGGTCGAGGACCTCAACCTGCCCGTCGAGGTCATCGGCTGCCCGATCGTGCGGGATGCTGACGGGCTCGCGCGGTCGAGCCGCAACGCGTACCTCACGCCGGACCAGCACCGGTCGGCGCTCGTCTTGTCGCGCGCGCTGACCGCCGCGGCAACCGCGGTGATCGCGGGGGAGCGTGACGCGGCCGCTCTGCTCGATCTGGTGCTCGGGCTGATCGCGGCCGAGCCCGCCGTCGCGCTGGAGTACGCAGAGATCCGCGACGCGCACGAGCTCGCGCCGGTCGCCGTCGTCGACGGCGACGTCTTGCTCGCGGTCGCGGCGCAGGTCGGGCGGACCCGCCTCATCGACAACGTCTCGTTTTCCGTGCACGACGGCGAGGTCACGGCCGACCTCGGCGTCCGCGTGGAGGCGAAGTCGCACGACAACGGCGACGCCGGAGTGCGAAGCAAGGGAGTCCACTGATGCAACGCACGATGATGAAGTCGAAGATCCACCGCGCGACCATCACCGGCGCGAACCTCGACTACGTGGGCTCGATCACGCTCGATCGCGAGCTGATGGACCTGGCCGACATCCGCGAGTTCGAGCAGGTCGCGGTCCTCGACATCGACAACGGCGCGCGGTTCGAGACCTACGTCATGGAGGGTGCTCCCCGCGACGTGATCTTGAACGGTGCCGCGGCGCGGCTCGTGCAGCCGGGCGACCGGGTCATCGTGATCACGTACGGCACGTACGACGAAGTCGAGCTCGAGTCGTACGCGCCCCGCATCGTCCACGTGGACGAGGCGAACCGGCCGATCGACGAGCACGAGGCCGTGCAACGGGCCGGCTCGAACCTCGTCTGGATGCGCGACCATCCGAGCCGGCACCTAGGCTGATCCCCGTGTACGACGTCCTCGTGTTGGGGAGTGGCGTCGCGGGGCTGACCACTGCGCTCCACGCGGCGCGCCGGGGCCTCTCGGTCCTCGTATTGACCAAGGGTGAGCTCTCGCATTCGGCGACGCGTTACGCGCAGGGCGGCATCGCAGCCGCGCTCGCCGCGCCCGACACCCCTGATTTACACCTCGCCGACACCTTGACCGCGGGAGCCGGCCTCTGTGATCCCGACGCGGTGCGCGTCCTCGTGACCGAAGGCCCGGACCGGGTCCGTGAGCTCGCTCGGTTGGGCGCGCACTTCGACACCGAGCAGTCGCCGGCCGGCCCGGAATTGCTCCTCGCGCGCGAAGGCGGGCACTCGTTGGCCCGCGTCGTGCACGCCGGCGGTGACGCGACCGGCGCCGAGATCGAGCGGGCGCTCGTCGAGGCGGTCACGATCAGTGATGCGATCGAAGTACGAGAGGGCTGGTTCGCGATCGAGCTTCTCGTCGAGCGCGGCCGCTGCGAAGGCGTCCTCGCCTTGCGGCCGGACCAGCAGGTGGAGTTCGTGCGCGCGACCGATGTCGTGCTCGCGACCGGAGGCGCCGGGCAGTGCTTCGCCGTCACGACGAATCCCACCCTCTCCACCGGCGACGGCGTGGCCCTCGCACTCAAAGCCGGCGTCGCGTGCGCCGACCTCGAGTTCGTCCAGTTCCATCCCACGGCACTGCACACTCCGCTGATGCCCCGGCCCCTGATCTCCGAAGCGCTGCGCGGCGAAGGCGCGGTGTTGCGCGACTCGCAGGGCGTCGCGTTCATGGACGGCGTCCACCCGTTGGCCGATCTCGCGCCGCGCGATGTCGTGTCGCGCGCCGTGTACGAGACCATGCAGGCGAGCGGTGAAGATCACGTCTGGCTCGACGCCACGATGATCGACGACTTCCGGCGGCACTTCCCGACCATCTGGTTCTCGTGCGTGCGGGCCGACCTCGACCCCACCAACGAGTGGCTTCCCGTTTCCCCGGCCGCGCACTACCTCTCCGGCGGAGCGGTCACCGATCTCGACGGCGCGACCACGCTCGAACACTTGTGGGCCTGCGGTGAGGTCGCGTGCAGTGGTGTGCACGGCGCGAACCGCCTCGCGTCGAACTCCCTGCTCGACGGGCTGGTCTTCGGCCGGCGGGTCGTCGAAGCGATCCTCGCCGGCAAGCAGGCGGCGGATTCCACCGGCGCGATGACGGGGATACTCGACCTCCCGCCCGACACCCTCCCGGATGCCGATCCGATCGTCCTCCCGAAGGAGCGGGTGACCGACCCCGACGACGTACGTGGCGCGTTGCAGCGTGTGATGTCGACCGACTGTGGCGTCGTGCGCGATGCCGACGGGCTGGGACTCGCAACCCAGACGTTGACCGACCTCGCGCGGCTCGCCGACGACTTCCCGGCGCGGAGCATCGCGAGCTACGAGGTCATCGACCTCCTGCGCGTGTCGCGCGCGATCGTCGCCTCGGCCGTCGGACGCACCGAGTCGCGCGGATCCCATACGCGCCGTGATTATCCCGATCGCTCCGACGCGATGCTCGGCCGCTTCGTGGCACGCGGTGGCGCATCGCCGGTGTTCGTCTCGCTGCCGGGCGTCGTTGCCGGGGGGCGCTCGTGAGCGCGTTCGATCCGCCGCGCGGCATCGTCCGCAAGCTCGTCGCCGACGCCCTGGCCGAAGATGTCGGCATCCTCGGCGACATCACGTCGCTCGCTTGCATCGACGACGAGCGAGCCCGCGCCGCGTTCATCGCCCGTTCCGACGGGGTGCTCGCCGGCACCGCGCTCGCGACAGAGACGTACCGCCAGCTCGACGATGCGATCTCGGTGGATTGGCGCGTCGTCGATGGCGAGTCGGTTGCTTCCGGC
>DATJAA010000329.1:0-4489 GCA_035516815.1 Acidimicrobiia bacterium
ATTCGATACCTCGAGACCCGCGATCGTCACGCTGCACACACAAGGACCCGACGGTGAACGCACCGCGCAGCCGGAACGCACCGCAGCCCTGCAACACAATGTTCCGGTCGTCGACCTGCGGGCGCAGTCGACATACGACGCCTGGGTAACGGTCGACAACGGCGCGAACACGACAACATCGAACAAAGTCAAGCTCACCACCGGTGCACTGCCGCGCGATTTCCCGCCGATGACAACGAAGAGCGATCCGACGAGGATGGCGCCGGGCGTCACCTTGTTCACGATCACGTCGCTGGTAGCGCCGCCGCCGGAACCCGGGGTGGCCCCCCCGTTGCTCGGCAACCTCGTCGCCGTGGACGCCACCGGCCATGTGGTTTGGTATCACCGCGATCCACTGCCGATCGGCGACGCGCGCATGATCGCCAATGGCGACCTGCTGTACGAGTACAACAACATGGGCGCACGCGAGATCGACATCATGGGCCATCTCGTGCACGAGTGGGCAGGCCGACTCGAACGCGGGCCGCTCGCCAAGGACGAGTACGGCCGCACAGTCGCGGGAACGGACGCGATCCCGGTCGACGTCGACTCGATGCACCACGAGGTGAGCGAACTTTCCAACGGCGACATCCTCACTATCAGCACCGAGTTGTTGACCATCGGAGGCTTCACGAAACCGGCATGCGGCGAACCGATCAGCACGTTTACGGGGCATTACACAGTCATCACCGACATGATCGTCGAGTTCCAGCCCGGCACCGGAAAGGTCGTGCAGCGCTGGCCACTCGTCAACGTGCTACATCCCGCGACGAACCCGGCCGACGGACCGATTTGCGGGCCGTCCGGTATCCCTCCGTCGGCATATCCGCTCTTCCTGTATCCCGGACGCAACGCGCTCGACTGGACGCACGTCAATGCCGTCATCCTCGACCAAACGCACAACGAGCTGCTCGTGTCGATCCGCCACCTCGACACCGTCATGGCGCTTCGCTATCACACCGACGCGAGCGGACCGGCCGGGCAGATGATCTGGCGGTTCGGCCCACGCGCCACCGACTTCAAGATGACCGGCAACGGATTGTGGCAATACCACCAGCACGCGATCGAGCTGGAACACGACGGCACGCTGCAGATGTTCGACAACGGCAATGATCGCCCCGGCACCAAGGAGTTGTTCAGCCGGGCCGTGCGTTACAAGATCGTCGACACGGGCCCGAAATCACAATGGACCGCGACGCAAGTGTGGGAGTTCCGACCGACCATCGACGGCACACCGGTATACGCGTTCTTCGTCGGTGACGCCGACACGCTGCCCAATGGGAACGTCCTCATCGACAGCGGCGGGATTACTCCGGCAATCAAGAAGGTCGTCGCGCAGATCGTGGAGGTCGTGCCGGCGTCGTCGGGCAGCGGCGGCGATGTGGTGTTCGATCTACGCGTGAGCGGGCCGCCCGCGTTCGTCTATCGAGCTGAACGCCTACCGTCCATGTACGGCGCGAGTGAACGGGACAGCTGACCCCAGCCGGGCGGCCGTCGCCGCGAAGGGCAGCAGTTCGGGCGGCAAGGCCGGTGCCGTCGGCGCGATCCCGATGACGTCATCGACACCGAGATTGCTGATGTCTCCGTACGAGGTGGCATCGCCGTAGTTGAAGACACGACCGTTGCGCGTTGCCTCCCAATAGCCACGGCCGTCGGGTGTCACAGCCATCCCGATCGTCGGTTGCCCGACCGCCGTGCCGTACGAACGGGCGTCACCGTACGGGTACAGATGGCCGTCGCCGGTCAGGATCCAGTAGCCGCGACCGGACGGCGTCGGCGCGATCTGAATCACGCGGCTCGTCAGGTGAACGTTCGCCGCCGATCCGTGGAACCGCGCGTCGCCGAAGGCGAAGATCCCGCCGTCGGACGCGACGAGCCAGTAGCCGCGATCGTCGACCGTCGCAGCCATGCCGGCGATGGGCTTGTTGAGATGAATACCGCCGGTGGAACCGTAGAAGTGCGCGTCTCCGAACGCGAAGATCCCACCGTCGGAGCCGACGAGCCGGTAGCCGCGGCCGTCGCCGGACGCGGCCATCGCGACGATCGGCTTGTTCAGATGCATCGCGCCGGTCGATCCGTAGAAGTGCGCGTTGCCGAACGAGAAGATCCCGCCGTCGCGACCGAGTAGCCAGTAGCCGGCTCCGTTCGGTGTCGTCGCGAGAGAGATGATGGGAGCGGTGAGGCTGATGCTCGCCGCGTCGCCGTGATACACGGCGTCGCCGAAGTTGCCGACCTCGCCCTGCGCCCCGGCCAGGAAGAAGCCTTCGGTGCCGGTCCCGGACATCGCGATCGATCGAGAGCCGCCGTCGGTAGTGAGAACGAGTGCGGCGCGCCGAACCCCGCGTTTGATCGGACTGAAGAACGCGATGATGCGACACGAACCGCCGGGCGCCAATACGACCCGGCGCCCCCGCGCCGTGCATGTGCTCGTCCCGAAGAAGTCATCGGGCGCCGCGCCCGTGAGCCCGAGGCCGAGAATCGTGATCGAGAATGGATTGTGGTTCGTGACGGTGACCGTCTTGGGATCACCGAACGTACCCACTCGCTCCGCGCCGAACGCGAGCGAGGCCGGAGTTGCCTGGAGCGAACCGAACCGGGCGATCAGCATTGCCGCCGTCGGCTGGCAGGTATAGATGGCGTGCATCATCAAACCCGAGATCGGGACGATGTCGAAGGCGACGCTTTGCACCGCGATCGCCGAGGGGGCGGTCGCGCTGATCAGCTGCCACAGTGAGTTCGGCAGCGCGAGCGACTCCATCAGCGGCTGCACCTGACCGTTGACAATGTGGATCGTCGTATTCGCGACCGCGTCCAGCACCTCACTGGGCTGAGTAGTGTCCCCCGCCACGATCGTGAGGGTGACCGATGTCGGCATCAGTGTGCCGTCGACGATCAGCTGCCCATCGGCGAGGGGCTGAAGCAACTCGGGACCCAGCGAGTAGGTCATCGCGGTGCCCGTGAGTGACAGCGCAGTTGTCGTTCGCGTCGCGTGGCCGGTCACCGTCAGACTGCCCGCCGCATTGGAAGACGAGGTTGGCGGGTCGGTGCTCGTCTGACAGGCAAGCGAGCCGGCTACGGCCGCCGCCGGACGCGTCAAAACCGGAACCAGGACCGAAGTCAGGGTGGCGGCGGCAACAAGCAACCGACCAACCCGAAGCGATGCTCTCATCCCCACTCCCCGCCTCGCCCACTCGAACGCCGAGGGACTCAGTCGGAACATACAACCCCCAGACTCAGATTGACCAGAGAAGAATCAGGCTGACCCGGGGAGAATCAGGGCTGGAGCCCGTCGGGCTGATTGAGTTCGATGAAGTTGCCGGACGGGTCGTGCAGGAACGCTTGATATCCCGCGCCCCGCATGTGTTCGACGGTGTTCACGCTGGTGCCGGTGGCGCGGATGTCGGCGACCGCGGTTTCGAGATCGTCGACGCGGATCGCGAAATGGTCGCCGCCCGTTCGCGAGCTCTCGCTCTGCATGAGGTGAAGCTGCTGCCCGCCCGCGTCGAGCCAATAGCCGCCGAAGCCGAAGTCGGGTCGGTCGAGAACCGTGAGGCCGAGCACGTCGCGGTAGACGGCGACCGCCTCGTCGGCGTCCCGCACGCAGATGGCGACATGGTGGATTCCCGACGGCTTCATGGACCCGACTCTACGACCGGCCGCTCCGCCGCTGCAGATCCCTCACGCGGCGCCCGTGCTCCGGTTCCGCAGCTCCTGCGAGTCCCGTCGGGGGTCGCGGCTCCGCGGCGCTCGTGACGCGCCGGGAATCGCTCGAGTCGCCGGAGCGAGCGGCCGACTTGTAGCTTCGCTCTCCGACCTGATCGGTGGTGGAGGCAACGTGGGCGCACTCAACGGCAAGGTGATCGCGATTACCGGCAGCGGACGCGGGATCGGCCGTGCGGTCGCGCTCGCGGCGGCCGCCGAGGGCGCGGCTGTCGTGGTCAACGACTATGGCGTCTCGATGGACGGCAAGGAACCGACGAGTGAGGTCGCCGACGCCGTCGTCGGCGAGATCAAGGCGACCGGCGGACGCGCCGTCGCCAACGCGAACTCGGTCACCACCATGGAAGGCGGCGCGTCGATCGTGCAGTCGGCCGTCGACACCTTCGGGCGGATCGACGGCGTCGTCTGCGTCGCCGGCATCTTGCGCGAGCGCATGCTCTTCAACATGTCCGAGGACGAATGGGATCCTGTCATCGAGACCCACCTCAAAGGCACCTTCACGGTGTTCCGGGCCGCGGCAGCCATCTTCCGGAGTCAGAAGAGCGGCACGATGATCGGATTCACGTCGGGCGCCTTCGCGGCGAGCGTCGCCCAGGCGAACTACTCGGCGGCCAAGGGCGGAATCGTCTCGTTGGTCCGCAGCGCGGCGGCCGGCATGAACAAGTACGGGGTCACCGCCAACTGCATCGCGCCCGTCGCGAAGTCGAGGATGTCCGGCCAGGTGCCGTTC
>DATJAA010000330.1:0-12980 GCA_035516815.1 Acidimicrobiia bacterium
AGTACAACGACTGGACGCTCACGATCGTCCGCACCGATGCCGGGCGCGAGCTCATGGAACGCATGCTGGCCGATGGCGCGATCCAGATCCGGCCCGGTGACGACGACCCTGACGCGATCGCGCTGATGCACAAACTGTCGAAGAAGTCACGCAAACGCTGGCCGGAATTCGCAATCCCCGAGCCGCGGCTCGGCGTCTGATCGGGTGATGGTGATCGGGTGATGGTGATCGGGTGATCGTCGCCGCGACGACGACCGACCTGATGGATCGCTCGCGCATCACGTCCGCGATCCCGGAGGTGCGGTTCTCACTGGACGCGCCGGCCGACGTCGTCATCGTCGATCTCGCGCGCGGCGCGGCACGCGTCGCCGAGATCCGGATGGCCATGCCGGACGCCCGGATCGTCGGTTACGGCCCACACGTCGACGACCACACTGCCTCGGCAGCCCGGAAAGCAGGCGCCGACGTCGTGCTCCCCCGTTCCCGCTTCTTCCGCGACCCCGCCGCCGCGATCGCGTCGCACGAATAGCCCGGCGCGGGCGACGATCGTCAGATCATCGGCCAGGGGTAGCAGTGATAGTCGTTGTCGGCTTCGGGGAACACGCCGGTGGCGAGGAGATGCTCGGTGCGGGCGCGCAACGCGTCGAGCTCGAATCGATCGAGGGTGTCGACAAGGTGCTCGGATACCTCGCCCGCACGCAGTTGCGCGGAGAAGCGGTGCAGATCGTGACACACCTCGGGAGGGATCGGCTCACCTCCGAACTCCCAGATCACCGTGCGGAGCTTCCACTGGGCATGGAACGACACCCCGTGATCGATGCCGAAGATCCGGCTGTCGGCCAACGCGCGCAGGCAATGACCGCCCTTGCGGTCGGTGTTGTTGATCACGACGTCGAAGGCGGCCATGCGCCGGAACACATCGGCATGCGTATCCAGCAAGGTGAAGTACTGCTCCTCGGGATCGTGCTCCACGAACCGTTGCATCATCCCGATGCCGGCCGGCCCTTCGCGGAGGACAGTGTCGGGAACGAGATGCCAGTCGAGCGCCTCCGACACCTCGAATGCGGCAACCTCGCGATGGCACAGCGTGCCGCGTGCGAAGTCCCAGAGCGGTCGCTCTCCGCGCTGCGGTTTGTAGATCGCCAGCATCTCGTCATCATCAAGCGCGAGGTTCACGAGGAATGTCGCGTTGGACGACCACGGCATCCGGCCGAGCACGTCGACGGCGCCATCGCGCAAGAGCTCGCGCGCCCGGCGTTCGGAGACCGCCGTCACGGGCTCGTCAGTTCCAGCGCGGACAGATGTGCCCGTCGGGGTTCATCGGGAAGTCGCACAGCGGGCACTTCGGTCGGCCGCCCTCGACCGCCGCGACGCCATTGCGCATCATCACCCTGATCTGGGCGCGGGTGGCGTAGAGACGCGCGATCCTTCCCTCGACCTCGTCGGGCGGCGGGGGCGGATCTTCGTCCTCGTCGGCCGCGTCTTCGCGCAGCTCGATCAGCACGAGACCCCGCTCGGAGTCGTAGCCGATCCCGATGAGGCGCGCCCGGAACAGCGGCTCGACCTCGCGGACGGTCCCGCCACCGATCTCGAGTGCGCTGGGCGGTTCTTCGGGCTCTTCCTCTGCGATGCGGTCGAGGAACTGCTGCGCCTCGTCGGCAAGCAGCCGCACCTGTTCCTTTTCCACGAGCACCGACAGCACCGCGTCACCTTTGCGCGCCTGGATGACGAATGTGCGCTCTCCGGGACGGCCGAACGCGCCGGCCGCGATGTCGTCGACGGGGTCGAACTCGATGAGATCCGTCATGGTGCTGTCACCTGATCCGAGACCTTGCCGTCGGAAGCGTCGGGCTCCGGCACGAGGTCGTCGAGTCCGCCGGTGTCGTTGCACTTCACCATCATCACGCCGAAGGAGTGGAAGTCGAACACGGTGACCGACGCGGGCGAGACGTGTACCCGTTGGAACAAGTCGAGGTGCATCCCGCTGTAGTGAGCGATCGCGGACTTGATGGGGTCGGCATGGCTCACGACGACGACCGTCTCGTAGGGATGCCGGCTGATGACTTCGTCGAGAGCGGCAACGGTGCGCGACTGCATCTCGGTGATCGACTCGCCGTTCGGGAAACGCGCGCGGGACGGAGCGACCTGGACGACCTTCCATTCCTCGGTCTTGGCGAGGTCGGCGATCTTCCCACCGGTCCAGTCGCCGTAGTCGGCCTCGACGACGCCCGGTAGCGGTTGCACTTCGAGTGAGTGTCGGGCCGCGATCTGTTGCGCGGTCTGCGTCGTTCGTTCGATCGGGCTCGCGTACACCGCCGCGACCGGAAGCTTGGCGAGCCGTTGCGCGGTCGCCTCGGCTTGCCCGACTCCTTTTTCGGAGAGGTCGATGCCGGGCATGCGGCCGGAGAGCAGCGGGCCCGTGTGGGCCGTCACCGCGTGGCGCACGAGCACGAGACGCGTCGGCGCCTTCGGCTTCTCGGCCGGCGTCTCGTTCGCGGTGGTCGCGTCCTCGGACATGGCCGCCAAGATACCGGCCGTGATCCCGTACGATCTCCTGTGATGACCGACGTCCATCTCTCGCCCTCCGGCCCACCCGAGACCGTTCTGGATCCCGAGCCTGACGCCGCGCGTGAGGCATTGCGCGGCGCGCTCGCACAGGTCGACGGGCGGCGCGATGCGGTCGCCGACGTGTGCGCACGCTGGCCCCGATATCTCGACGCGTGGGCTCAGCTCGGTCGCCTCGGGCGTGACGACGTCGAGTCGTATGCGTACTTCCGCGTCGGCTACCACCGCGGCCTCGATCGGCTGCGCCAGTCCGGTTGGCGAGGATCCGGTTACGTGCGCTGGCGCTACGAGACGAACCGCGGATTCCTGCGTGCGCTCGACGGTCTACGCGGCGCGGCCGACGCGATCGGCGAACCCGACGAGGCGCAACGCTGCGCCGAATTTCTCCGGCAGCTGGACCCGGAGTACACGCCCGGCCGGGACTAGCGTCGTCCCGATCGAATCGCATCGCACTTTCGTCGGCGGTCACGCCGGGGCCTGGGGGTCGAAGACGTGAAGCGAGCACTCATCACCGGCATCACTGGTCAGGACGGGCGGCACCTCTCGCAATTCCTTGCCGGGAAGGGCTACCAGGTGTTCGGGTTGGTGCACGGCCAGGCGAATCCGAAGATCGAGATGGTGCAGAACGAGAATCCGGCGCTCGAGCTGCTGGAGGGCGATCTGCGCGACCTGTCCTCGCTGATCGCGGTCGTCGAACAGGTGCAGCCCGACGAGGTGTACAACCTCGGGGCGATCAGCTTCGTGCAACTCTCGTTCAAGCAGGCCGAGCTGACCGCCGAGATCACCGGGCTCGGCGTCCTGCGAATGCTGGAAGCGGTGCGCATCGTCGGCGGTACCGACAACAACCCGATCCGCTTCTACCAGGCGTCGTCGTCCGAGATGTTCGGCAAGGTGCAGCAGACGCCGCAGACGGAGCGGACGCCGTTCCACCCGCGCTCGCCGTACGGCGTCGCCAAGGTGTTCGGTCACTACACGACGCTCAACTATCGCGAGGCGTACAACATTCACGCGAGCAGCGGCATCCTCTTCAACCACGAGGGGCCCAAGCGCGGACTCGAGTTCGTGACGCGCAAGGTGACGAGCTCCGTCGCGCGCATCCAGCTCGGTCTCCAGGAAGTCATCACGATGGGCAACATCGACTCATCGCGCGACTGGGGATACGCGGGCGACTACGTCGAGGCGATGTGGATGATGCTCCAGCAGGATCAGCCCGACGACTACGTCATCGCCACCGGTGAGACCCACACGATCCGCGACCTGCTCGACGTCTCGTTCCGCCACGCGGGCATCGGCGACTGGGCGCCGTACGTGAAGCAGGACCCTCGCTTCTACCGGCCCGCCGAAGTCGACCTGCTCATCGGCGACGCCTCGAAGGCGCACACCAAGCTCGGCTGGAAGCCGCGTGTGAGCTTCGAGGAGCTCGTGCGCATGATGTACGAGCACGATCTCGCCGAAGAGAGCGCGAAGGCCGGACTCTGAGCCTCAGCGCACCACGGTGCGCGCCGCGCGTGCCAACGCGTGCTCGGCTTCGTCCACGATCTGGCGAACGAGATCACCCGCCGGCACCAGCGCGTTGACCGCTCCGACGCCCTGGCCCGACGGGTAACACTCCTTGTCGGGGTCGACCGGCGTGTTCTCGTCACCGCCGAGATGGAGCGCGTTCGCGGCGACGGCCTTGCCCATCTGCTCCGGGAACTTGCTCAGCTCCTCCGGGTGTTCCTCGATGTGCTGCGTCCACTCGTTGCGCAGCGCTCGCAACGTCTTGCCCGTGAAACCGCGCGATATCACCGTGTCGTCCTCGTGCGCGCGCAGGAGCGCGTCCTTGTAGCCGGTCACCGTGCGCGCTTCCGGAGTGGCGATGAACCTCGTGCCCAACCAGACGCCGTCGGCGCCGAGGGCGATCGCGGCCGCAAGCCCGCGCCCGTCGAATATCCCGCCCGCCGCGACGACGGGCGCGCGTGCGCCGACCGCGTCGACGATCTGCGGCACGAGAGGCATGGTCGCCACCGTCCCGGTGTGGCCGCCCGCCTCGGTTCCTTGCGCGATCACGAAGTCGCAGCCGGCTTCGACTGCCGCGATCGCGTGCCGGACCTTGCCGCACATGCTCGCCACGAGCACGTTGCCGCCGTGCAACACCTTGATCACGTCGCGGGGCACACCGAGTCCGGCGACGAAGAGTGACGCGCCGCCTTCGACGACCTTGTGCGCGTCGTCGACCATGCGTTCGGGCAACGCGGCGAGCAGGTCGACACCGAACGGCTTGTTGGTCAGCTTGCGGACTCCGAGCATCTCGTCGTCGAGTTGCTGCGAGGACATCGTCGCCGCGCCCAGCGTGCCGAACCCGCCCGCGTCGGAGACGGCAGCGACGACACGGTGATACGACACGCCGCCCATACCGGCGAGCATGACGGGATGTTCTATGCCGAGCATCTCGGTGAGGCGGGTGCGCATCCGGCAAGTGTCCATTAGGGTCGACGGCGTGAGCAACCCGCGCGTGGGTGTGATCATGGGCAGCGACTCCGACCTGCCCACCATGCAGGGCGCGATCGACGTCCTGGTGGAGTTCGGCGTGGCCTACGAGGCCCGGGTCGTCTCGGCGCACCGCACGCCGGAGGCGATGCTCGAGTACGCCCGCGCCGCCGCCGACCGGGGCCTCGAGGTGATAATCGCGGGCGCGGGGGGCGCCGCCCACCTGCCGGGGATGACCGCGTCGATGACCCCGCTACCCGTCATCGGAGTGCCCGTCGCGCTGAACCAGCTCGACGGCCTCGATTCGTTGCTGTCGATCGTGCAGATGCCGGCAGGCATCCCGGTTGCCACCGTCGCGATCGGCAACGCGCGCAATGCCGGGTTGTTGGCCGTACGTATCCTCGCCACGGGTGACGAGAAGCTGCGCGCGGCAATGGTGCGGTATCAGTCCGACCTCGCACAACAGGTGCGCGAGAAGGACGCGTCCGTCCGCGAGCGGTTCGAGTCCTGACTCATCCATCCGACGGAATTATTCGGTCGAGATCGCGCGCAGGACGTCGAGCTTCGCGGCCCGGCGAGCCGGGAAGATCGCCGCGCCGACACTCGCGACCGCGAGGATGATCACGACGACGAGCAGCTGCCCGGGCGCGATGGCGAAGCTGTTGAAACCCTGGTCCTTCAGCGCCCGGACGACACTCCAGCCGAACAGCAACCCGATCGCGAGTCCGTTGATCGTGCCGAGCAGTGAGATGATCACCGACTCCCATCGGATCGCGGAGCGGACCTGCGAACGCGACATGCCGACGGCGCGCAAGAGGCCGAGCTCACGGGTGCGTTCCGTGATCGAAAGCGCCAGCGTGTTCGCGATCCCGATGAGGGCAATGAACAGCGCGAGGAAGAGCAACAGGTAGACGAGGGCGACGAAGCCGTTGATCTGCTTCTCGCGATCGGCCTTGAATTGCGCGTCATCGAACACCTTCGCGTTCGGGTACGACTTCGTGACCGACTCGATGGCCTGGCGCCCCTGATCCGGTGATACGCCCGGTTTCAGGTTCACGAACACGGAGGAATCGAGCTGGTCGGTGAAGTTCTTCTCGTAGCTCGCGAGGGAGATGTAGTAATCGCCGAAGGTGTTCTTGCTGTAGATGAACTGAACTTTCAGCGTCTGAACGCCCGTCTTGACGAACGTCACGGGGATCGTGTCACCGAGCTTCCAGTGGTGATCGTCGGCCTTCCGCTTGGAGACACCGATGCCGTCAGGAGTCAGCGACCGCAGTGACCCGGCCACGTCTCCGAGGTTGAATAGCTTGGCGCCCGCCACGGGATCCACCGAGTTCACGGTGGTACGGCTGTTGTTGATGCCGACATCGCCGACCCGAAGTCCTGTCGAGGCGTCGACCTCGGGCAGGGCCGCGATCTGCTCGGCGAGCTTCGGGCTGAGCCCGATCCCGGGCGCGAAGTTGCCGGGCCCCTGCACGATGAAATCGGTGCCGAGCTGCTGGTCGACCGCGCTCGAGATCGTGGCTTTCGCCGACGCCGCAAAGATCGTGATGAAGCCGACGAGCGCGACCCCGATCAGCAGTGCGGTCGCGGTCGTCGCGGTCCGCTTCGGGTTGCGCGCCGCGTTCTGGCGGGCGAGGGTCCCGGTCATTCCCTTGATCTTGGGCAGGGGTGCCGCGATGACGAGACTCAACGCCCGCGCGAACAGCGGACCGAGCACGAATGCGCCGACGAACACGAGCGCGGCACCGAGCCCGACGTACGCGATCGCGTTCCCCGGGTTGGCGAACAGCCCGAAGAACAGCAGACCGATACCGATCAGCATCCCCCCACCGCCGATCGCGAGCCGGACGCCTCGGCGCGGCGGGCGCTCGATCGCGACGTCACGGAGTGCGGCAACCGGAGGAACGCGCGCGGCCTGGCGAGCAGGCACGACTGCGGAGAGAACGGTGACGACGAAGCCGACGAGCAGGCCCGCGATGATGGCGACCGGACGGACGACAACTCCCGTCGACGGCAGGTCGAAGCCGATCGCGCTCATCGCCGCCTTCAACCCGATCGCGAGAAGGACTCCGGACGCGACACCCACCGCCGAAGCGAGCAGGCCGATGACAACCGATTCTCCGAAGACCTGACCCATGACCTGACGTTGACTGGCCCCGATCGCACGCAGTAGCGCCATCTCGCGAGTGCGTTGCGCGACCACGATCGAGAACGTGTTGTAGATGATCACGGACCCGACCACGAGCGAGATCAACGCGAAGATCAGCAGCGCGACGTTGAAGAAGCTGAGTTGCTTCTGCAACGCATCCTGATTCTCCTTGGTAATCTGCTTGCCCGTCAGTACCTGGTACTGACCGAGCTCCTGCGAGGCGAGCGACTTCTGAATGTTGTTCTGCAGCTGCGTCTGCGACACGCCCGGCGCGGCCTTGACGGAGATCTGTGAATACTGGCCGGGCGCGTTCGCGAGCTCTTGGGCACGCGGGATGGTGAAGAGCGTCGCGGACGCACCCACGAGACTGTTCGCGTCGCCGAATTTCACGATTCCCGTGAGGTGATAGGTCTTCGGCGCCGCCGTCGTCAGGATCCGCACCGGGTCTCCGACGCTGAGCTTCGCCGCGTCGGCCGTGTTCCGGTCGATGGCGACCTCGTCGTCACTCGTCGGGCCGCGGCCCTCGACGAGATGGAACACGCTGAGCTGCGAGCTCGGGTGGTAGCCGAATCCGAGCGTCGGCGGTCCGTTGCCCGGGTTCCCGACCGCCTTGCCGTCCTTGCCGACCACCTGCGCATACGCGATCTGCACGTCGCCCTCGGCTTGAGCGACTCCGGGCGCCTGCCGGACAGCGTCGAGGAGCGACTGCGGAACGTTCGGGCGTTCGCCCGTACCGAAGTCGCTGCTCAAGCGCTGCTGCGCGCGCACGACGGCGTCGGTGTTCTTGTAGATGTTCGTGAAGAGGTCGTCGAACGTCTTCCCGATCGTGGCGGTGAGAACGAGCGTTCCCGAGACGAACGCGACGCCGAGCACGACCGCGACCGCGGTGAGGACGAAGCGAAGTTTGTTCGCGGCGAGTCCCCGCCGCGTGACCTTCCACATGGCCCGCGCTCCTCAGTCCCCGAGCTCGCGCATCTTGTCGAGGATGGCGTCAGGATTTGGCTCTCGGAGTTCGTCGACGATCCGGCCGTCGGCGAGGAACACGACACGATCGGCGTACGAGGCTGCCTTCGGATCGTGCGTGACCATCACGATCGTCTGGTGGAACTCGGTCACGGCGCGACGCATGAAGTCGAGGATCTCCCCGCTCGCACGCGAATCCAGGTTTCCCGTCGGCTCGTCGGCGAAAATCACCTCGGGTCGAGAAGCGAGCGCGCGCGCAACGGCGACTCGCTGCTGCTGACCACCCGAGAGCTCCGACGGGCGATGCGACAAGCGATCGCGCAGCCGGACCGTGTCGATGATCTGATCGACCCACTGCTGCTCTTCAGACCGGCCTGCAAGCGCGGCGGGAAGGGTGATGTTCTCGAGCGCGGTCAACGTCGGGATGAGGTTGTAGGTCTGGAAGACGAAGCCGATACGGTCGCGGCGGACTTTCGTCAGCTCCTTCTCCGAAAGTGTGCTGATGTCGAGGTCGCCGAGGAAGACCTTTCCGCCCGTCAACCGGTCGAGACCGGCGAGGCAGTGCAGGAGCGTCGACTTGCCCGAGCCCGACGGGCCCATGATCGCCGTGTATTGCGCGCGTCCGAAGTCGACGGCGATCTCGTCGAGCGCGCGCACGGCGGTTTCACCGGAGCCGTAGATCTTCGACGCATCGACCGCCCGAGCTGCGAGTGTGGCGGTGGGGGGAACCGTGGTTGTCACGTGGGCCACCTTACGGTGCTCGGAGTTGGACTTCTATCGGGGTTTTCCCCGAGGCACCCTCAAGGACCCGGGTCCTCCGCTCGGGCGGAAACGTGCTCGGACGCGTCGCCGGAATGGGCGCGGGCGGAGAGCTCGGAATCGACGGCGTCCGCCCGCCGGCCGAGCCAGATGAACCACACGATCCCGAAGATGCACAAGACGATCGACAACAACAGGTTGAAGCGAACGCCGAAAATGCGCGTCGCGTTGTCGATGCGCAGCGACTCGAACCACGTCCGGCCGAACGTGTACATCGCGATGTAGAGCGCGAAGACCTGACCCTGTTTGAGGCGGAAGCTTCGCTCGACATAGAGCAGCGTGCCGAACACGATCAGGCACCACAATGACTCGTAGAGAAACGTCGGGTGAAAGGTCGCGTACTGCGTGAAGCCCGGTGGGCGGTGCGCGAGGTCGATCTCCAGCCCCCAAGGCAGCCGCGTCGGTCTTCCGAACAGCTCCTGGTTGAAGTAGTTCCCCCAGCGGCCGACCGCCTGCGCGAGGACCACGCCGGGAGCGATGACGTCCATGAGCAGGAGCGCGTCGAGGTGACGGCGGCGGGCGAGGACCACCACGGCGATCGCGCCGGCGCCGACCGCGCCCCAAATCGAGAGCCCGCCCTTCCAGATCTCGACGGTGCCGACGATTCCGCCTGCACTCCAGTTGTATCCGGTGAAGAGGTGATAGATGCGCGCGCCGACGACGCCGGCAATAACAACCGGGATCACGATCGCGTTGAAGTCCTTGGCGTCGCGGCCGGTTCGAACCCAGCGCGTCTCGGCGACCTTGACCGCCGCGAGCACACCGATCGCGAGCATCAGCCCGTATGCGTGCAACGGCACTGGGCCGATGTGCACGATGCCGTCCTTCGGGCTCGGGATGAACGCCAGCGTCACGGGCCAGATCGTATGACGAGGGGTTCAAGTCCGAGATGGCGGACGGTCGATGCTGTAGATCGTGAAGGGCCGACTCATCGCCGCCGCGCTTGCCATCGGCATCGTTTCGGCCGCTTGCAACGTCCCCAAGCCGCTGCCGGCTCCGCCCACGGGCGGGGGCGCCTCGGGCGGGGCTCCGGCCGCGGGTGCCGGCCCGACCCTGGCGGGCTGTCCGATGTTTCCCGCCAGCAACGCCTGGAACCAGAGGATCGACTCGCTGCCCGTTCTCGCCGACTCGCAGACGTTGATCGCGAACATCAGCTCACCCGGCAAGACCAACCTCCACCCCGACTTCGGAGGCGGCGGCGCGTACGGGATCCCGTTCATGGTGGTCCCGGCGACGCAGCCGAAGGTGCCGATCAATTTCACCGCGTACGGCGACGAAAGTGATCCCGGCCCGTACCCGATCCCGGCGAACGCGCCGGTCGAGGGCGGCTCGGCGAGCGACGGAGATCGCCACGTGCTCGTCATGCAGCAGGGCACGTGTCATCTCTACGAGCTCGGACGCGCGTTCTGGCAGGGCGACCACTGGAACGCCGATGTCGGCGTGAACTGGAACCTGAAGTCGAACGCGCTGCGACCGCTCGGTTGGACGTCGGCCGATGCCGCGGGGCTGCCGATCCTTCCGGGGCTCGTCCGGTACTCGGAGGTCGCGGCCGGGCACATCGATCATGCGGTGCGGTTCACCGTGCCCGCGACGCAGAAGGGCTACATCTTCCCGGCGACTCACTACGCGTCTTCGTCGACGAATCCGTCGTTGCCGCCGATGGGTTTGCGGCTGCGGCTGAAGGCGAGCTTCTCGCTCGCGGGATTCCATGGCGAGTCGCTGGTGATCCTGAAGGCGCTCAAGACGTACGGGATGATCGTCGCCGACAACGGATCGTCCTGGTACATCACGGGGGCGGCCGATCCGCGGTGGAACGATGACGACCTGGATCAGCTGAAGACGGTGCCGGGCTCCGCGTTCGAGGCCGTGAACACGGGGCCGATCCACCACTAGGCGCGGGCCGCCGGCGGAGGGGGCGGCCGACCGCCGCCTCCGGCCCCGCGCGGAATTCTGCGTCGCGAAGATTCTTCGAAAGATTCTCCGCAACGGCGGGAGCAGGGCATATCAGCCGAGAGCGGGGATTTGTCACGCGGTTCGGAGAAATAAGCTCGCACGGCGACGCCGCGGTTTCGAGCGCGTAGAGAGGTCGGGCCATGATCGACATCCGCCGTGCCAACGAGCGCTTTCACACCCACATCGACTGGCTCGACTCCTGGCACAGCTTCAGCTTCTCGAACCACTACGACCCGAAGAACACTCACCACGGCCTGCTGCTCGTCCTCAACGACGACGTCATCGCGCCCGGTGGCGGATTCGGAACTCATCCACACAAGGACATGGAGATCATCACCTGGGTCCTCGAAGGTGCGCTCGAACACCGCGACAGCGCCGGCCACGAAGGCGTCATCACTCCCGGCGTCGCGCAGCGCATGAGCGCCGGCCGCGGGATCCGCCACTCCGAGCAGAACGCCAGCCGCGACGAGCCCGTGCGGCTGCTCCAGATGTGGGTCCCGCCCGACACGCCCGACATCGCACCCGGCTATGAGCAGCGCGACATCAGCAGTCAGAAACGCGACAACGAGTTGTTCGCACTCGCTTCGGGGCGTGAGCCCGACGCCGCCATCACCCTCCATCAACGCGATGCGACCCTCTGGGTCGCATCGCTGAACGAGGGTGCGACCGTGACCGTCCCCGGCGCGCCCTTCGTCCACGTCATGGTCTCGACCGGAAGCGCGGCACTCGCCGGCGGCGGTGCGCTCGCCGCAGGCGACGCGGTCCGGCTCACCGATGCCGGCGCGCTCGACCTCGCCGCCACCGCCGACGGCACCGAGGTCACGATCTGGGAGATGTGGGCCGACCTCGACGTCGGCTGACCCGACCCGAACACCCTGGCGCCGCGCGCTATTTCACGAGCCGGGAAAGGCGCCGGTCGGCCAACACCTTCCCGCCCGTCTGGCAGGTCGGGCAGTACACCACCTCGTGCGATTCGTACGAGACCCGCCTGAGGTCGGAGCCGCACTCGGGACACGGCAAGCCCGCCTTGCCGTGCACAGTGAAGTGCTCCCCCAACTTGTTGGCCGACAGCCCGCCCGTCCGCGAACGCTCGCGCGCGAGCCCCTCGGCCAGCACTTCCTGTAGTGCGGCGAGGAGTCGCTCGCGCTCGTCGGCCTTCAACGACTTCAACGACGCGTACGGCGAAAGGTGCGCCCGGTGGAGAATGTCGTCCGCGTAGCCCCGGCCGACACCGGCGACCGTTCGCTGGTCGCGCAGGATCGTGTGGATGCGACGGCCGTCGTCGGACGAGCGGAACCACTCCGCGAACGCCGCGCTGGTCGCCTCCGGTCCGACCTTGTCGACCGGCCCCGCATCACCGGGGGCAAGCACCCACCAGCCGGCCTTACGCTCGGTTCCGAACTCGCGCAGCAACACGGCGCGGTCGCCCGAGAACCTCCAGCGAACGACCGCACCCTTCGGGCGGGTCCGTTTCGGCGGTTCCTCGAAGTCGAGCCGGCCCGCCTGCGACAGATGGAACATGACGCGCAGACCGCTGTCGAAATGGAGCGTCACGTACTTTGCGCGCCGGCCGACCTCGACGAGCGCCGCGCCGACCAGGGCCTCCGGCGGCGGCTCGACCGTCTTCAGTCCCGTGAAACCGAGTGGCTCGTAGCCTTCGAACGTCGCTCCCGCGAGCCACTCGCCGACGCGTTCGGCCAGGGCCTGCATCTGCGGTGCTTCGGGCATGAGCCGCGCGACCCGCGCTACGCGCCCGACGCGCCCGGCGCGCCCGACGCGCCCGACGCGCCCGGCGAGTCGGCGTAGGTCGCGGCGCCCTGCGTCCAATCCGGGCCGTTCCCCCAATCGAGCCGGGTGCGCTTGTGCCGGTGGTCGGGATCGAACTTCTTGCACGCGTCGGCGTACTGCTTGAAGGTCGCCGTGCCCTCGGGCAACGACCAGAAGTCCTCTTCCAGAGAGAACCGACCGTCGCCCGCGTACTGCAGCACCGTCATGCCGGGAAAATCGATCGGAGCCGCGCCCGGCTCGGGATTGTCCCGGCGGTTCTGCATGTACACGA
>DATJAA010000331.1:0-3494 GCA_035516815.1 Acidimicrobiia bacterium
AACGACGACTATCGGGTCCACAACCCGGTCGACGTCACCGACATCGTCCCGACCCCCATCCTCCTCGCCGCGCTCGCGCCCGTGATGCTCGGCCTTGCGGGTGAGCTCGCGTCGGGAACGATTCTCTGGATGGCCGACGAACGGGCCATCGGCGAGTACGTCGTTCCGCGTATCACGAAAGCCGCGTTGGCGGCGGGGCGGCCCGCGCCCCGTGTCGTCGCGGGTGTTCCGGTCGCGTTGTGCCGCGACGACGAGGTCGCCGGCGCGCGCGCGTGGGCGAACCAGTCGCTCGGGCACGCCGAGTACTCGCCGAACTATCAGCGTCTGCTCGAGCACGGCGACGCGACCGACGTCGGCGATCTCCTCGCCGCCGGCAACGAGCAGGCGGTCGCCGATCGGTTGCGCAGCTTCCGGGATGCCGGCGTGACCGATCTCGCGGTGCGCGTGCTGCCCCTCGGGGGCGATCGCGACGCGCGGATCGCGTCGAAACAGCGCACGCTCACGCTCCTCTCGTCGATGTGCCCCGAGCTGTGATCGCGGCGCCTGATCGCTGAAGCAACTCGCTGGAGTCCGCATGCCTTCCAAGGAGCGCCTCTACGCGTCGTAGTCGACGACCACCTCGGTGCTCATCGGGATCGACTGGCACGTCAGGATCCAGCCCTCGTCGATCTCGGCTTCCGACAGCGCGTTGTTCACACGCATCGTGACCGACCCCTTGTCGAGGTGAGCCATGCACGTCGCGCAGTTCCCGGCCTCACACGAGAAGGGCGGGCGCAAGCCACCTCGCCGAGCGGTCTCGAGCACGGTGTCGCCCTCGTGATACGGAACGGTGTGCTTCCGTCGGCTGAGCCGGATCACGAGCGAGTCGGGGGCCGCTTGGCACGCGGCCACCGGTTCCGCATCGGGAGTTACGAACCGCTCGATGAACACCTGCGCCGGCGGTACGCCCAGTGTCGACAGGCCGGCTGCGACGGTGTCCATATACGAGGCGGGACCGCACAGGTAGAAATCGGCGTTCCGGTGCTCGCTCGCCAACTCGGCACATTGCGGAGGATCGAGGAACCCGCGCTCGGAGTCGAGGTGATGATGCACCGCCAGCCGTTCACCGAACGTCGTGCGCAAGCGCGCGAGCTCGTCGCGAAAGATGATCGAGTCGGCGCTCCGATTCGCGTACACAACAAGGATCGGGCGCAGCGTGCCGGCGAGCGCGCTCTTGATGATGGAGAGCACCGGCGTGATGCCGCTGCCGCCCGCGAAGGCGACGATCGGGGCCTCGCGCTCGCGCAGGACGAACAGACCGGTCGGGCGCATCACGTCGATGGCCGAACCCGGAGCGAGCACGTCGTTCATCCAGTTCGACATGCGGCCGCCCGCGACGCGCTTGACCGTCGTCGTGAACGGGTCGCCGGTGTCGGGCGAGCTCGACATCGAGTAGCACCGAACGACCGACTCGCCTTCGATGTCGGCACGGAACGTGCAGAACTGGCCGGCGCGGTACGCGAACGTGCGCTCCAGCGCGGGTGGGATGTCGAGAACGAACGACCGGGTATCGGCCGTCTCGTCGACGACGTCGACCACGCCAAGCTGGTGGTACTCGTGGTCGGGCAGCATCCGCGGTTCCGGGTCGGCGGGTTCGACGCAGTGAGAATCCTACTCTCGTTCAGCGCTAGTCTAGTTCTCCATTCGTCAGGGGGGGCGCGAGTGCCGAAGGCTCACGACCAGCGGTGGTCCGTGCGGCAGGTGCCGGCCGCGTTGCGCGAGCGTTATCTCGCCGAAGGATGGTGGACCGGCGAGTCGCTCGGCGGGCTCGTCGATCGTTGCCTCGTCGCGGCCCCCGGGGCCGAGGTCAACATCTGGTCGGAATCGCGGCCGTGGCACGGCACCTATGCCGACGTTCGTTCCGACGCGCGGCGATTGGTCACGGTCCTGCGCGATGCGGGACTCGAGCCGGGGGACGCGGTCGCGTTCCAGCTGCCGAACTGGCGGGAAGCGGTGGTCGCTTTCTACGGCCTTGCGATGGGCGGCTTCGTCCTCGTTCCGATCGTCCACATCTACGGCCCCAAGGAGGTGCGCTTCATCCTGCGCCAGAGCGGCGCGCGCGCGTATCTCAGCGCGGCGTCCTACGGACACGTCGACTATCTCGACATCGTCGACGGCGCGCCGCCCGGTGAGCTGCCGCACCTGGAGCTGCAGATCGTGGTGGGCTCGGCCGGTCCCGCGAGTGCGAGTGCGAGTGCGAGCGCCCGTGTGCGACGGGTCGGATGGGATGTCGTCGATGCTTCGCCGCTTGCGGGTGACATCACCGTCGTTGATTGCGACGACGTGTGCGTGCTGGCGTACACCTCGGGCACGACGAGCGACCCGAAAGGCGTGATGCACAACCACCGCACACTGATCGCGGAGTTGATGCACATGCGGTCGTGGATCACGCCGGGATCACCGAACCTGATGGGCTCGCCCGTCACCCACGCGACCGGCATGCTCGGTGCGGTGCTCGCACCGATGGAGTCGGGTCAGGCCATACACCTGATCGACCGGTGGGACCCGGCGCGCGTGCTGCAGGTCATGCTCGAAGCCGACATCGGCGCGGGCACCGGCGCGTCGGTGTTCCTCGCGAGCCTCCTCGACCATGCCGACTTCACGCCCGACCACGCGCGGCGTATCCGTCGTGTCGGCCTGGGCGGTGCGCCGGTTCCGTTGGCACTCGCCGAGCGAGCGGCGTCGCATGGCATTCTCCTCGTGCGCGCGTACGGATCGACCGAGCATCCGTCGGTCACCGGCTCCTCGTTCGAGGATCCCGCTGCGGCGCGCCACTCCACCGACGGCGCGCCGCTCACCGGCGTCGAATTGCGCTTGCTCGGCGACGACGCCACACCGGTCTCGCCCGGTGAACCCGGCGAGATCTGGTCGCGCGGTCCCGACCTGTGCGTGGGCTACACGGATCCCGCGCTGACCGCGGAGTCGTTCGACGCCGACGGCTGGTACCGCAGCGGCGACATGGGCATCCTCGATGCCGACGGCTTTCTGACCATCACCGATCGTGTGAAGGACGTGATCATCCGAGGGGGCGAGAACATCTCGGCGGCGGAGATCGAAGAGGCCGTCGCCGTGCTCCCGCAGGTCGCCGAGGTCGCGGTCGTCGCCGCACCCGACGAGCGGCTCGGCGAGCACGTGTGCGCGGTGATACGGCTCGCGCCGGGGACCGCGTCATTCGACCTGCGCGACATCACCGCGGAGCTCGAGCGGATCGGCCTCGCCCGCCCGAAGTGGCCCGAGGAGCTCCGGATCGTGGACGACTTCCCGCGCACGCCTTCGGGCAAGGTGCGCAAGGTGGATCTGCGGCGGCAGTTGCGCGTCGGGGCCCGGTGACGACACCCTGATCGACGATGGCCGTCGACGAAGGTTACCGATCGATCGAGGTGCTGCCGATTGCGGGTGCGCTCGGTGCCGAGATCAGCGGGGTCGACCTCGGGACCGATCTGGCCGACGAAACG
>DATJAA010000332.1:0-16467 GCA_035516815.1 Acidimicrobiia bacterium
GCGGGGCACGACGGCAAACGCGCACTCGGCGTGCGAAGCGGTCACGCGGGAGGGGAGTGGGAAGTGCACGCGCAACCGGTGGTCGCGCGCGGTGTTGTCGATGTCGTGCACGACGCGGAGGAAGTGCTCGCCGCCGCGCAGTTCGAGGGTGGTGCGGACGGTTGCGCGCACGGTCTCGTCGCTGCGTCGGGCGCACCCGCGCTGGTCGCCGACCGCATACGCGGGCCACGTGAACTCTGATTCGATCGCGATCCGAGCTCGGACGGGTCCGGTCTCGACGACCCCGACGCGCACCGCGTCGGGTCGATCGACGAGGACATCGACGTCGGGCGGCGAGTAGTTGTAGGTGTCGCCGCCGTCGCCGCCGTCGGCGAGCCGTCCGCAAGCCTCGATGCGCACGCCGTTGGCGGTCGTGATCGTGTATGTGCCCGAGGTCGGATCGATCGCGACGCGCAGGTGCTCGTTCCACAGCTCGTGCCGGCTCGCGGTCGCGCCGGCCGGTCCGCTCGGGCCGTCGGCCGGTCCGTCCACCGCCGTGAAGCACGACCATCCGAACCCATCGATCTCGCCACAGTCGAACAAGACCCGGCGGACGGGCGCGCTCTCCAAGACCACACGTACGGTCTCGCCCCGCTCGCCGACCTCGAGAACCTGCTCCTTGAGCTCGCCGAGGTCGACCGCGGCCTGCCCCGGACTCGCTTCGCGCAGGACGACCACCTGCTCGTCGTCCGCCCCGGGCTCGCGTATCTCGTAGCCGCCGATCGTGCGGCCGGCGAATTCGGTTCCGCGCATGAGATCCAGCACCCACCGCACCTTCTGCTCGGTGACGATCGTGTTGAAGCCTTCGCCGCCTTCCTCGGCGAGTATTTGCGCAGGGCGGGCGCGGCCGTCGGAACCGACGACGTGGCACGGGCCGCGCCCGGGCACGCGCGCCTCGACCACTCCGGACCGGCGTCGCGCGGTCGGGTTGACCACAAGGGTCGCGCCCACCGGCGCGTCCACAGCGGCTGCGAGGGCGTGCATCGCCTCGCGTGCGAGCCCGTCGCCGATCTGGCCTGCTTCGTAGTAGCGGACCAGCACCTGATCGACGACTTCGTCGTGACTGCACGCGCACGACGAGTCGTGCGCGCTGTTCAGGATCAACTTGTGCCACGCGATCTGGGCGAGCCGGTGCGGGTACTCGCCCGGCGGCAGGAAGAGTGCCGAGAGGGGTTCGGCGCGCTTTTCGAGCGACCGCTCGGCACGCGCGCACGCCCGGTGCACGTCCACGCGGTTCGAGCCGACGCCCATGAGGAGGTTGGCGCGCGCACCCGACCGGAGCTCTCCGATGACGGTGACGAGGCCGGCCGTCGGTTGGTCGGCGAGGTAATCGGGGAGCGACGTGACGGTGAACTCGTATTCACTCTGGATCGCGTTGGCTTCGGCCACGACCCGCCCGAGCCAGGGCTGTGGCATCTGATGATCGGTGCCGTTCATCAACAGCATGTCGCGCAGCCGCGCCGGACCGAGCTCCTGTTCGTAGTCGCGAGCGCGCGCGACAAGGCGCTTGGCGTCGTCGGGAATGTCGCGACCGTTGGAGTACGAGCCGTAGAGGTACTCGGCGCGCACGCGGGAGCCGTCGGGCGCCTCCCACCAGAACGCGGTCTGTTCGACCGCGGCCGGAACGCCCCGCCACACGACCGCGTGCTCGAAGCCGGCGAGGCGCAGGAGCTGCGGCATCTGGGCAACGTGGCCGAACATGTCGGGCAGATACCCGACGTCCATCACGCCGCCGAGCTCCGAGCCGCGCGCGATGCCGAACTGCAGATCGCGGACCATCGTCTCGCCCGAGACCATGAACTCGTCCATCAGCACCATCCACGGCCCGATCGCGAGCCGGCCCGCGCTCGCGAGCCGGGTCAGCGCGGCGGCCGCCTCGGGCCGGACGGCGAGATAGTCGTCGATCACCGCGGTCTGCCCGTCGAGCAGGAATCGCGAGTACGAAAGGTCGGATTCGAGCATCGGGAGCAATGCGTCCAGCAGTTTCACGAGGCGCAGGCGGAACGTCTGGAACGGCGAGTACCACTCGCGGTCCCAGTGCGTATGCGGGACGATTGCGACGCGCGTCGGCATGAATTCGACGCTAGCCGTCCGTCACGGTGGTCTCCTCGCCTGCGATCCAGCGGTACCCGATACCCGGTTCCGTCAGGATGAGCCGGGGGTGGGCGGCGTCATCGCCCAACTTCTTTCGCAGCTGGCCGACGTACACGCGCAGGTAGTTGCTCTCGCTCCCGTACCCCTGGCCCCAGACCTCCCGCAGCAGGAATTCCTGGGTGAGCAGCTTTCCCGGATGACTCACGAGCAGCTCGAGCAGCGCGAGCTCGGTGCGTGTGAGGTGCACCGGCGCGCCGTCGCGTGTCACGCGCCGCCGCGCGAGGTCGATCTCGACGCCGTAGATCCGTAACAGCGTGGGCGCGGGGCGCGACTGGGGCACACGCCGGAGCGTGGCCCGGATGCGTGCGAGCAGCTCCTCGGTGTCGAATGGCTTGGTGACGTAGTCGTCGGCGCCGGCGTCGAGCGCCCGCACCTTCTCCGACTGCTGGTCGTGGGCGGTCAGGACGATCACGGGCATGGTCGAGAACGAGCGGACCCGGCGTAGGACCTCGAGGCCGCCGATGTCGGGAAGCCCGAGGTCGAGGACGAGCAGGTCGGGCGTGCCGCTCGACGCGACCACAACGGCATCCTCGCCCGTCGCGACGTCGAGCACGTCGAGATCGCGGCTGCGCATCATCGTGCGCAGCGCCCGGCGCAACGCCGGATCGTCCTCCACGAGCAAGATGGTCGTCACGCGGCTCGTGCCTCCCGAGGAAACGTACACACGAACGTCGCGCCGCCGCCCGGAGTGTCCTCGTAGCGGACCGAACCGCCGTGCGCGACGACGAGCGCACGGACGATCGCGAGCCCCAAGCCGGTGCCGGTGCGATCGGGCCGCGTCTCGGCGCTCTGGAACTCCTCGAAGATGCGGGAGCGGGCCTCGACCGGAACGCCGGGACCGTGATCGGCGACGCTGAGCGCCACGTCGTCCTGCCCGTCCGCGAGCACGTGGGCGCCGACCACGATCTCCGAGCCAGGTGGCGCGAACCGGAGCGCGTTCTCCAGCAGATTCAACAGGATCTGTTCGGCCATGGTGACGTCGAGAGACACCGGCGGCAGATCTTCGTCGACGTCGAGGCGGACCCGATGCGCACGCGCGATCGGTCGCAACCTGCGGACTGCGTGTTGCACGAGGTCGGCGATGTCGACGCGTTCGGGTTCGATCTCGAGCGCGCCCGCCCGGATGCGACTGAGCTCGAGCGTGTTACGGACGAGCCGTTCGAGCCGCTCGGCCTCGTCGGAGATCGTCTCGAGCAGCTCACGGCGTTCTTCCGGCTCGATCCGCGACCACGACGAGAGGAGCGTGCCTGCCGCGGCCTTCACGGCGGTGAGTGGCGTACGCAGGTTGTGGCTCACCGCGGAGAGGAACCCGGCACGCTGGCGCCCGACCTCGGCGACGAGTCGAGCCTCGCGCACCTCGTCTTGGAGCCGCAGCCGGTCGATACCGGCCGCCAGCCCCGCGACGAGTGCCTCGAGCAGCTCGCGGTCGGCGGGCGCGAGCTCCTTGGAGGCGAGAGCGAGCAGCGTCACTCCCTGGCCGTCGACCTGAACGTTCGCGCCGGCGAGCGAATCCGCCGCGGAGGAGCCGTCGCCGACGGTCAGCGTGCACGCTTCGAAGCCGAACAACTCAGCCAGCGCGCCCGCCGCGCTGTGCAACGCGTCGTCGACGTCGGCGCCGCTCAACAACCGGTTGGTCAGGTCGAGGCGGACCTTGGCTTCCGCCTCCCGCTGCAGCGCGGTCCGGCGGAGCGTGGAGAGGCGCTGCACGGTCCAGCCGACGAGGGCGGCCGACAGGGCGAACACGACCAGTGCGACGACGTCGTCGGTGCGGTGGATCTTGAAGGAACCGGTCGGTTCGGTGAAGAGCCAGTTCAGCGCCAGGAACCCGACGATGGCTGCCGCGATCCCGGATGGGAAGCCGAGCGATCCAACGGCGAGCACGGCCAC
The DNA here is from genome assembly GCA_035516815.1 of Acidimicrobiia bacterium. GTDB lineage: Bacteria > Actinomycetota > Acidimicrobiia > IMCC26256 > PALSA-610 > PALSA-610. The sequence goes on from DATJAA010000332.1 coordinate 4,081, forward strand.
GAGCAGCAGCAGCGCGGCCACGGTGAGGTCGGCGTCGGCCGCCCGCGCGAGGGCCGCGACGACGGCGACCGCCAGCACCGCGGCTACGACCCGGGTCGCCTGATGTTGGGGAACTCGCATCCGCCGGCAACGATCGCACGGATCCAGCACTCCTCGCCGCATCCGATCCTCGGGGGCGACGGTGCAGTTAGCCTGCGGAGGTGCCGACGTACGCCATGCTCTCGACCCTGGGCCCGGTCGGGTGGGAGACCCTGCGGGAGAAGCCGGAACGGATCCGCGAGGTCACCGCCGAGGTGGAAGCGCTCGGCCTGACCGTGCGCGCGCAGTATGCGCTCATGGGCCAGTACGACTTCTTGAACATCATCGAGGCTCCGGACGAAGCGACGATGGCGAACGCGGCGATCATGTTGGCAGCGCGTGGAACGATGCGCACCACGACAATGCCCGCGATTCCGGTCGATCAACTGATCGCCCGGCTCAAGGGCGAGCTTTGACCCTCCGACCCGGCCCGGCCGCGGTCAGATCCACCAGGTACTGCGGCGATTCTCCTCCCGCAGGTCGACCTCGGCGAAGGTGACCGGCAGGATCGATCCGTCGGAACGGCGGCGCACGCGATAGACGGTCTCACGCGTGCCGTCGGCGTTCACGTCTCCGTCGATGCAGTCCGCGACCTCGAATCCGCGCGTCCACCTCGACTCGAAGCGGCTCCGGACCTCGACGCGCGTGCCGGGTCTCACGACATTCATGGTACGGCGCATGTCCAGCCGTCGTGACGTGGCACAACGCGAACCGCGCGGCGCCGGACGAGTAGCGTCACACGTTGTGATCGCGCCGTATCCGACGCTGCGGGTCGAGCGGAAGTACTGGTCCGACGGCCACCGCGTCGTCGTCGGTATCGACGAGGTCGGCCGGGGATCCTGGGCCGGACCTGTGACGGTCGCCGCGGTGGTGCCTGGGGAAGAGCACCTGAAGGGCGTGCGCGATTCGAAGATGCTCACGCCCGGCGAGCGCGAGAAGGCGGCGGCCCGCGTGCGGGGTTGGGCTCGCGCGATCGGCGTAGGTCACGCGTCACACGAAGAGTGCGACCTCGTCGGGATGACCGAAGCGCAACGCCGCGCCGCCGGCCGCGCGCTCGAGCAGCTCGCGGCACAGGGATTCCATCCCGATCGGATCGTGCTCGACGGCAAACACGATTATCTCGCCATGCCGCGCGTGGTGCGCACGATCGTGAAAGGCGACCAGACCGTGCTCTCGGTCGCCGCGGCGTCGGTGATCGCGAAGACGACCCGCGACGCGATCATGGCCGAGGAGGCCGAGCACTACCCGGCCTACGGCTTCGAGTCGAACCGGGGGTATCCCGCACCGCAGCACAAGGCGGCGCTCGCGGGGTACGGGCCCTCGGCGATCCACCGCCGCTCGTGGATCTTCATGGACTACTGCCTGTGGGGCGGCATCGAGCGTTTCGAGCGCCAGCCGACGCTCTTCCCCGCTGCTTTCGATGCCTGACCCCGCCTGGACCGCGCTGGGCTCGCACGCGCAGCTCACGCGGGCGCGGACGCTGCGCGAATTGTTCGCAGAGGATCCAGACCGCGAGCGGATGCACGTCGAGGCCACGGGCTGGCTGCTCGACTACGCCAAGCACCGGGTGACGGCGGAGACGATGCGGCTCCTGGTCGGGCTGGCCGAGGCGCGGGGCCTGCCGGCGCGGGTCGACGCCATGTTCCGCGGCGAGCACATCAATGTCACCGAAGACCGCGCCGTGCTGCACGTGGCCCTCCGAATGCCCGCGGCGGCGAGTCTCGTCGTGGACGGTACCGACGTCGTCGCCGATGTACATCGCGTGCTGCGGCGAATGGCGAGCTTTGCGGAGTCGGTCCGCGACGGGAGCCGCGCCGGCCACACCGGACGCGCGTTCCGCAACGTCGTGAACATCGGGATCGGGGGCAGCGACCTCGGCCCTGCGATGGCATACGACGCTTTGCGCGCGTACAGCCGCCACGACATGCAATTCCGGTTCGTGTCGAACGTGGACGGCGCTGATCTCATCGAAGCACTGCGCGGTCTGGAGGCGGCCGAGACACTGTTTGTCGTCGCCTCCAAGACGTTCACGACGCTCGAGACCCTCACCAACGCGCGCGCGGCGCGTGCGTGGCTCGTCGGCGCGATGAACGGCGACGACACGGCTGTCGCGAAACACTTCGTCGCGGTCTCGACCAACGCCGAGAAAGTCACCGAGTTCGGGATCGACACCGCGGACATGTTCGAGTTCTGGGACTGGGTCGGGGGCCGGTACTCGATGTGGTCGGCGATCGGTCTCTCCCTGATGCTCGCGATCGGGCCGGTCAACTTCGGCGAGCTGCTCGCCGGCGCGCACGCGATGGACGAGCACTTCCACACCGCGCCCCTTGCCGCGAACCTGCCGGCGATCATGGGCCTGCTCGCGTGCTGGTACCGCGACTTCCTCGACGCGCAGTCGCACGCGGTGGTGCCGTACTCCCAGCCCCTGGTGAAGCTCCCGTCATATCTCCAACAGCTCGAGATGGAGAGCAACGGCAAGTCAGTACGCGCCGACGGCTCACCGGTCGACGTTGCCACCGGCGAGGTCGTCTGGGGCACCGTGGGCACCAACGGTCAACACGCGTACTTCCAGTTGTTGCACCAGGGGACGACGACGGTCCCGATCGACTTCATCGGGTTCGACCGTCCGCAACCCGGCCACGAGCTGGGCGATCAGCATGATCTCCTCGTCGCCAACCTGCTCGCGCAAGCCGAGGCACTCGCGTTCGGTACCGAAGATCCCGCGCTCCCGCCGTATCGCGTGATGCCGGGCAACCGGCCGTCGTCGATCCTCATGGCACCGCAGCTCACGCCGTACGCGCTCGGCGCGTTGATCGCCGCGTACGAGCACAAGGTGATGACGCTCGGTACGATCTGGGGAATCGATTCGTTCGACCAGTGGGGCGTCGAGCTCGGGAAGATGCTGGCGACCCGGATCGCGTCCGAGATCGCCGCGCCCGACGATTCCGGGCTCGCGCACGACCCGTCGACGAATGCTCTGATCCGGCGCTACCGAAGGCGTTCCTCCTAGGCTGGACGCATGGGTCAGCCGATCACGGTCACGGTGCACGTGGGCGCCGCGCCCGATGTCCGCTTCTTCGAGTGCAACCGATCGCTCACCGGCATGGCGATCGAGGTGTACACCGCGGGCCCCGGCTCCGCCGCAGGTACCCGTCCGCCCGATGTTCTCGCCCGACGGCTGCTCGAGGCCGGCGCCGCCAAGGTCACGATCTATTCGAATGTCGTCACCGTCGAGGCGCCGCCCGCCGCCTGGGCCGAGCTCGAGCCGAAGGCGACCTTCATGATCGAGCACCTGTTCGAGTTCTACGGTGACGACGCGGGCTGGTCGTTCGAAGCCCGGGGCATCGAGCCCGAGGTCTCCAAGGTCCAGTAGTGGCGCGGGTTTCGGCCTGCAAACCGGAATGCTGTACCAGCGGTATGGTCGAGTCCCGGTACTCAGCCGGGCCGCGGCCTGGTGCCGAGGCCGTCGGCACGGCAACATTGTCGGGTGCCTACGGTTTTCGTCGTCGTGGCGCTCTGCGGTTTGCTCTTCGTCCTTTGGTTCTCTATGCCGCGACACCGCCGGGCGAGGCGCCGTCTGAGCCGTAGCGTTCGGCGCCGCCTGCGCGCCTGACGCTGAGCCGGGGCCGCCAACGCGCTCTTGCCGATACGAACATATGTTCGCTATCGTCGGATCGTGGTCGCAGCCATCTCCCCGAGCCTTCCCCGGCGTGACGAGCACGCTCGGGCGCAGCTCCGGGCGGCGGCGACCCGCGCCGCTCCGGCGGTGCTGGCCGGGGTTCGGGTGGTTCCCGTTCCCGGCCCGGTCGGTCAACTCTTCCCGGCGGGCGGTATTCGGCGCGGTAGCACCATCGCGCTCGATGGGCCTCCGGGCGCGGGATCGACGACCGTTGCGCTCCTGCTCGCCGCGGCGACCACCTCCGTGGGCGAGTGGGCGGCGGTCGTCGACCCCGACGGAACGCTCGGGGCACGCGCCGCGGCGGAAGTCGGTGTCGCGCTGGAACGGTGCGCGGTCGTCAGGCGCGTCGCGCCGGACCGGTGGCCGACGATCGTCGGTGCCTTGCTCGACGGTGTTTCGCTCGTTGCGGCCGCAGTCCCCCCGAGCTTGCGGCCCGGCGACGCCCGCCGGCTCACGGCCCGGGCCCGCGAGCGCTCGACGGTGCTCGTCGCGCTCGGCCCGTGGCCGGCGGAAGCATCGCTTCGGGTGCAAGCCCGCGGCCGCGAGTGGATCGGCCTCGCGCCCGGTGGCGGCCTGCTCGACGGCGGCGATCTCGATGTTCGGATCGAGGGAACGGGCGTGCGCGCAAACGCGCAAGCCGTATGAGCGGCAGCGAAGCCGACCGGATGGGAGGCGGAGCGCGAGCGACCCATGTAATGAGCGGCAGCGAAGCCGACCGGATGGGAGGCGGAGCGCGAGCGACCCATGTAAGGAGCGGCAGCGAACTTGGGAGCCGTACCGGTTGTGTCTGGTGTCCCGACTGGCCTGTGATCGCAGCTCGAAAACACGCGGATGCGGTCGGAGACGACTTGCGGAACCGCCCGGTCATCGTGCGCGAACGAGTCGGGAGCCGTGACGTGGTACGCGCGGCGTCGGCCGAGGCACGCGCGTTCGGAGTGGCGCGCGGAATGCGCCGGCGTGAGGCGGAGGCGCGCTGTCCTGATGCCGTTTGTGTCGACGCCGACGAAGCGAACGAAGCGCGTACGTTCGAAAGAGTTGCCCACTCGATCGAGGTTTTCACGCCGCGCGTCGTGCTCGACCGTCCCGGCCGTTGCGAGTTCCCCACGCGCGGTCCGTCGCGCTACTTCGGGGGGGACGACGCGCTCGCAGCACGGGTCCGCGCCGAGGTGGTCGCGGCCCTCGGTCCCGACGGTGCCGATGTGCGTGTCGGGATCGCCGACGGCGTGTTCACCGCTCGCCTTGCGGCCCGCCGTTCGACCGTCGTCCCGGCCGGCGGTTCGGCGGAGTTCGTCGCGCCGTGGCCCGTGTCGGTGCTCGACGACGACGATCTCGCCGGTTTGCTCGTACGCCTCGGTCTCCCCACCCTCGGTGCCGTTGCCGCGCTGGCCCCTGACGCGGTGCTCGCCCGTTTCGGGAGCGAGGGCCGTCGGATTCACGAGCTCGCGCGCGGTGTCGACCCCGGGCCGCCCGTGCTCGTCACGCCGCCGCCCGATCTCGTCGAGCACGCGGAGCTCGATCCGCCCGCGGAACGGGTCGACCTCGCCGCGTTTGCCGCGAAGAAGCTCGCCGACCGTTTGCTCGCCCGCTGTGCCGAGCGCGGGCTCGCGTGCACGCGCGTGTTGGTCGTTGCCGAGACCGAGCACGGCGAGCGGTTCACGCGCTGCTGGCGTCATGCCCGTTCCGAATACGGCGATGCGCTCACGCCGGGCGTTCTCGCCGAACGGGTCCGCTGGCAGCTCGACGGGTGGATCACCACCGGCGAGACCACCGCGGGTATCGCGCTCCTCGCACTGATACCCGATGAGGTCGTCCCGGCCGACGGTCGCCAGCTCGGGTTCTGGGGGGGCGATCAGGTTGCGCACCAGCGCGCCGATCGCGCGCTCGCCCGGGTGCAAGGGATGGTCGGCTTCGATGCGGTGACCACCGCCGTCGTGCAAGGCGGCCGGACACCGGCCGAACAGGTGCGTTGGGTGCCGTGGGGCGAGCCGCGCGAGCCCGAGCTCCCGCTCGTTGTGGGGAGCGAAGTCGCGGCCTGGCCGGGTGTGCTCCCGCCGCCGTATCCCGCGCGCGTCTTTCATCCACCGGTTCCGGCCGAGATCCTCGACGCGCACGGCGGTGCGGTCACGGTGAACGGAAGAGGTGAGCAACTGGGTGCTCCCGCGCACGTGCGGTGTCGGGCGCTGCCGGACGGTGGTGGTGCGGTACGCGCCTGGGCCGGTCCGTGGGCATTCGACGTGCGGTGGTGGGACATGCACGCGAGGCGCCGTTGCGCGCGCTGGCAGCTCGTCGTCGACGACGTTGCCTGCATCGTGGTCGTGGAAGGTGGACGCGCGGGCGTCGAAGCCATCTACGACTGAGCTTTTCGACAATCCGGGAGTCGGGCCGTGTACGCGGAGTTGCACTGCCATTCGAATTTCTCGTTCCTCGACGGCGCCAGCCATCCGGAGGAGTTGGTCGAGGAAGCGGCACGCCTCGGTCTGGCCGCGCTCGCGATCACCGATCACGACGGCTTCTACGGTGTCGTACGGTTCGCGGAGGCGGCCCGGTCGCTCGCGCTGCCGACGGTGTTCGGGGCCGAGTTGACGCTCGGCGCGCACGAGCCACCTGCTCGGTCATCTGTTCGCTCGCCGGTTCGGTCGCCGGTTCACTCGCCGGGTCGGCCGCCCAACGGGACAGCCGACCCGCCCGGCGAGCACTTGCTCGTGCTCGCGCAGGGGACCGTCGGCTATGCGCGGTTGGCGAAGGCGCTCAGCGAGGGACAGCTCGCGGGGCAGAAGGGCGCGCCCCGTACATCGATCACGCAACTTGCGGGCGCGGCGCGGGCGCCGGTGCACGTTCACGACGCGAGCCTCGCAAACGACCACTGGTTCGTGCTCACGGGTTGCCGGAAGGGGACGGTGCCGGCCGCGCTCGCCCGGGCCGGCCCGGCCGCGGCCGAGCGTGCGTTGCACGAGTTGGTGGACGGATTCGGGCGCGATCGCGTGCTCGTCGAGTTGTGGGATCACGGCGACCCGCTCGACCGGCACCGCAACGACGCGCTGGCCCAGGTGGCGATGCGCGTCGGGGTCGAAGTCGTCGCAACGAACAACGTGCACTACGCCACTCCGGCGCGCCGCCCGCTCGCGCAGGCACTCGCGGCGGTGCGCGCGCGCCGGTCGCTCGACGAGATCGACGGCTGGTTGCCGGCCGCACCCTTCGCTCATCTCCGCAGCGCCACCGAGCAACTTCGTCGGTTCGCACGCTGGCCTGGCGCGGTCGAACGCACCGTCGACATCGCGCGTGCGTGTGCCTTCGACCTGAAGCTCGCCGCGCCGCAGTTGCCCGACTCGCCCGTGCCGGACGGGTACGACGAGATGTCGTGGCTGCAGGAGCTCGTACGGCGCGGCGCGGCCGTCTTCTATCCGGAGAGCCACCCGCAGCACGCCCAGGCGCTGCGCCAGATCGCGTACGAACTGAACATCATCGAGCAGCTCGGCTTCCCCGGCTACTTCTTGTTGCTGCACGACATCGTCGAGTTCTGCCGCCGTTCCGACATTTACTGCCAGGGCCGGGGGAGCGCGGCGAACAGTGCGGTCTGCTACGCGCTCGGCGTCACCAAGGCCGACGCGGTCGCGCTCGGCCTGTTGTTCGAACGGTTCCTGTCGCCCGAACGCGACGGACCGCCCGACATCGACCTCGACATCGAGCACCAGCGTCGGGAAGAGGTGATCCAGTACGTGTACGAACGTTACGGGCGCGATCGCGCGGCGCAGGTGGCGAACGTGATCACTTATCGTCCGCGCTCGGCACTACGGGAGATGGCGAAGGCCGCGGGAGTCGCACCCGGGCAGGCCGACGCGCTGGGCAAGTGGGTCGACCGCTGGGCCGCCGGCCCCGAAGCATTTCTGGATTTGTCGTCCTCGCAGCTCGGCGAGACACCCGTTTCGCGGACGCTCGGAGCTCCAGCGAGCTCGCTGCGCCCTTCAGGCCCCGCTCACCGCTCCACCGCGCGACATGACCGCCGATTCGAACGATCACAAAACGACCGCTTGCGAGATGGCGTTCCGCTCGACGGGCCGGATGCCACGACCCGCCCACCCGCGATCCCACCGCTCGCGCTGGAGCTCGCGAGTGCGGTGATCGATTTTCCTCGTCATCTCGGAATCCATTCGGGCGGCATGGTGATGGCCGACCGCCCGCTCGTGGAGTTCTGCCCGATCGAATGGGCGCGCATGGAGGGCCGTTCGGTGCTCCAGTGGGACAAGGACGATTGTGCGGCCGCGGGGCTCGTGAAGTTCGACCTGCTCGGTCTCGGCATGCTGACGATGCTGCATCTCGCCGTCGACATGGTGCGCGCCCAGGGCGTCGACATCGATCTCGCCACCATCCCGCAAGAGAAGGAGGTCTACGACCTCTTGTGCGCGGCGGACACCGTCGGCGTATTCCAGGTGGAGAGCCGGGCGCAGATGGCGACCCTGCCGCGCCTGCGGCCCCGGGACTTCTACGACCTCGTGGTGGAAGTCGCGCTCATCCGGCCCGGGCCGATCCAGGGCGGTTCGGTACACCCCTACCTGCGGCGTCGAAACGGTGAGGAGGAGGTCACGTACATCCATCCGCTCACGGAGCCGTGCCTGAAGAAGACGCTCGGCGTACCGCTGTTCCAGGAACAACTCATGCAGCTCGCGGTCGATTGCGCGGGGTTCAGCGCGGCCGAGGCCGACCAATTGCGCCAGGCGATGGGATCGAAGCGCAGCCAGGCACGGATGGTGCGCATGCGTGAGCGGCTCATGGCGGGTATGGCCGAACGCGGCATCACCGGCGACACCGCCGAGGAGATCTATACGAAGCTGCAGGCGTTCTCGAGCTTCGGGTTTCCCGAGAGCCATTCCGTGAGCTTCGCCTACCTCGTGTACGCCAGCTCGTGGATCAAGTACCACTACCCGGCGGAGTTCGCGGCGTCGCTGCTGAACGCGCAACCGATGGGGTTCTATTCGCCGCACACGATCGTGCGCGACGCGCGCCGTCATGGGGTCCAGGTGCTCGGTCCCGATCTGAACGCATCGTCTCGCGACGCAAAGCTCGAGCCCCGCACGCTCGACGTCGAACCGCTCGGACGCCCGTTGCGTGGCTTCCACGCCGAACCGTCCCACTTGGCGATCAGGCTCGGCCTGCGGAGCGTGCGCGGCTTGCACGACGCTTTGCTCGATCGCGTCGACGACGAACGGTCGGTACGCGTGTTCACCGATCTCGAGGACTTCGTTCGGCGAACGGGCGCGACGGTCGATCAAGTCGAGGCGTTGGCGACCGCGGGTGCGTTCGAGCGTTGTTTCGGCCAGTCGCGGCGCGCCGCCTTGTGGGCGGCCGGCGCGTTGGGAACGGCCCGGCCCAACGCGCGCCGCAACGGGACGGTCATCGAGACGTTGCCCGGTGTGGTCACCGGTACCGATGCGCCCGCGCTCCCGGGCATGACCGAGATGGAAACGGTGTACGCCGACCTGTGGGCGATGGGGCTCTCCGTGGGGCGGCATCCGACGGAGTTCGTGCGCGAGGAGTTGGCGCGTCAGGGCGTCGTGACGAGCGCGCAGCTGCGCGAGCTACCCGACCGCACGGTGGTGGAGGTGGCGGGAGTGGTCACGCACCGCCAGCAACCCGCCACTGCCAAGGGCACGGTGTTCCTGAACCTCGAAGACGAGACCGGTCTCGTCAACGTGATCTGCGCGAAAGGGGTATGGAAGCGGTTCCGTATCGTCGCGCGGGGTGCGCCGGCGCTCCGCGTGCGTGGCGTGCTGGAGAAGCACCAGGGCGTGATCAACCTCGTCGCGGGCCGCATCACCCGCCTTCCGATCAGCCTGGCTGATCATCTCAGATCCCGCGACTTCCACTGACCGCTTTGTCTCGGCGAGACACTGGCCGCCGGAGTCGCGCGAGACTCGGGCCATGACCGCCACCCTCGGGCCCTGCATCTCCGCTGACTCGCACGTCACCGAACCGCCGGGCACGTATATCGATCGGATCGACCCGGCGTTCCGCGATCGCGCGCCCCGGCTGCATCACCACGACGCACTCGGCGACGTGATGCTCATCGACAACGGCAAGAGCCTCGTCCCATTCTGGCTGGTCGCCGCAGCGGGACGGCCGACCGACGAGGTGCGGCTCGACAGCGGCAAGCACTTCGACGAATTGTGGCCGGGTGGATGGGATCCCGTCGCCCGGCTCGCCGACCAGGACACCGACGGTGTCGTGGCCGAGGTCATCTACCCGTCGGTCGGCATGCTGCTCTGTAACCACCCCGAGGCCGAGTACCAGCGTGCGTGCTTCAACGCGTACAACCTCTGGATCGCCGAGTTCTGCGCGACCGCGCCCGATCGGCTCATCGGTCTCGGTCAGACCGCCGTCGTCACCCCGGAGGACGGCATCCGCGATCTGGAGGAGATCAAGCGGCTCGGTTTGAAGGGCGTGATGCTGCCGGGCATCCCACCCCAGAAGGACTACGACGATCCGATGTACGACGAGCTCTGGGACGCGATCGTCGATCTCGGGCTACCGCCGTCGTTCCACATCCTCACGAGCCGCAGCGACACCCCCGGCGCCGATCACGTGCGCGGTCCGAAGCTCAACAGCTTCATGAGCATCGTGCGCGGCAACCAGGACATCATCGGCACCCTGATATTCGGCGCAGTGTTCGAGCGTCACCCCGATCTGCGCGTCGTGTGCGTCGAAGCCGACGCGGGCTGGGCGCCGCACTGGATGTACCGCGCCGACCACGGCTACGACCGTCACCGCAATTGGTTGACCGCCGGTGAGCTCACACGACGGCCGAGCGAGTGGTTCGCGGGCAACGTGTACTTGACGTTCCAGGACGACTGGGTCGCGTTCCGTACCGCACACCTCATGAACCCCGAGCGGTTGATGTGGGCGAACGACTTCCCGCACAGCGACGCGACGTGGCCGAACAGTCAGGCACTCCTCGCCGAGCACGCCATGCAGCTCGACGGGCCCACGCGCCGGCGCATCCTGCACGACAACGTCGCCGAGCTCTACGGCCTCACCGTTTGAGCGATGACCGAGCCGGTTGCCGATCGCCCCGACATGCCCGAGGGGTACTTGGGGCACCCGCCGTTGCCGTGGAGCTGGGCCGAGCAGCAACTCCTCACCGCGCGTAACTACTGGATCACGACGATCGGCCCCAAGTCACGCCCCCACGTCCGGCCGGTGTGGGGAGTGTGGCTCGACGACAGCCTCCTGTTCTCCACCGGCGCGCGGCACGGAACGCACATCTCGCGCGATCCGCGCGTCACGGTCAACCTCGAGGATGCGGACGAGTGCCTGATACTGGAGGGCACCGCCGAGGCGGTCGCCGACGAGACCGTGCGCCGCGCGTTCGCCGACGCGCACGAGACGAAATACGACTGGCCGCTCACGCTCGACTTCTTGCGCCTGGTCTACGTCGTGCACCCATCGGTTGCCTTCGGGTGGCTGGCGTACGACATCGCGCCCGAAGCGACACTCTTCCAGTCGACGGCGACACGCTGGCGATTCACCGCGTCCCCCTGAAGCCCCCCGTACCGACACTGACCGTGCCAATAGTTGGGCGCGTGAAGCCCCTCTGGCGACGTTGAGCGTGCCAACAGTTGGGCGGGGGAGGTGGCAGGGCGCTACTCGGGAAGGGGTTTGTTGTGACGTCGCTGCGCGAGCGACGTCAGCACGAACCGCATGATCCGATCGCGGTCGGCCTCCCGAATGAGTGCGAACTCGATGCGCGTCAACGGCTTCCCGATCGTCGGCAGGTCCTCGCGCGCGAGGACCCGACCCAGAACCGCGAACGGAGGCTCGTTGTCGAGCGCGAAGGAGATCGCGACCGTCGCGCCCGCGGGCGGCGTGACATCGGCGAGCACCGCGCAACCGCCGCCGCCGAGGTCGCGGATCTCGGCCTCGAACGCAATCCACGTGCCGGTGTCCGCGTCGAGGACGCTGCAGCTCACCGGGACGTAGCTGAGGACGCGCGCGTACGCGCGGCGCTGCACCGCAGATTCGTCTTCGGGCGGGCCGATCACGAGGCGGGTCTCGCCGCTCCGCACGACCGGAACGTGGATCAGGAACACGCTGTAGCGACCGAGGCACGTGAGGTGAACCTCCGAGAGGTTGCTCCAGTGTTTCGGAAGGTGCTCGTTGTCTTTGAGGGCCAATGTGATGTGATCGTCCTGCACGAGGTCGACGACCATCGCCCACGGCGGATCGTCGGGCGCGCTCGAGACGAGGACCGACTGGCCGACCTCGAGCAGCTGGGAAGTCACGCCTTCTTCATCGGCATTCTCCCGCCCGGGCAACACCCGGACGCGGAGAACCCGGCGGGTTCCGGAGGGCTTCGGACTGCCGAGCCGCCTGCGTTCTCGTGCCTCGCTCCCTGCCGCGAGCCCCGTCCGCGTCGCCTGCTCGCGGCGCTCATCGAGTGGTGTCTACCGCGCGGCGACCAGCGCGACGGCCACCGACGCAACGCCGACGAGGACGGCACCGGCGATGCCGAGCTCGGGGTGGCCGGCCTTGCGCGACTGCAACATCGCTTCGGCCGCGAGAAGACCGCCGATCAGGCCACCGACGTGCGCGGCGATCGAGACGTTCGTGAGGAAGAAGTCGAGCACGAAGTTGATGAC
>DATJAA010000333.1:0-3824 GCA_035516815.1 Acidimicrobiia bacterium
AGCTTCACGCGCAGCGGGAGGCCCCGCTCGATCTTCTTGCGCAGCTCGACTTCGGAGATGACGTCGACTGCGTTCGCGGTCAGGAGGCGGAACTGGCGGTCGACGTCCACGCGGGGACGGTAACAAGATCGCGTGGCATTCAACCGAACTTTGCGGAAAGGCCCCCGTCGACGGTGAGGACCGCACCGTTCACGAACGACGCGGCCGGTAGCGCCAGGCTCAACACCATGTGTGCGACCTCCTCGGGATCGCCGTAGCGCCGCAGGGGCACGCGCCGTCGGGCGAATTTCTCCTTGGCGTCGTCCGGGATCGGTGCGGTCATGCCCGTGTGGATCGGGCCCGGACAGAGGCAGTTGACCGTGACGCCTTGGGGTCCGAGCTCCACTGCAAGTGAGCGTGTGAGGCCGACGACTCCATGCTTGCTGGCCGTGTACGCGCTGAGGTACGGGGTGGCCCCGAGCCCTTCGGTCGACGCGATGTTGACGACGCGACCGCCACGATTGCGCGTCAGCGACGGCAGACAGGCGCGGATCATGCGCGCCTGCGCCGTGAGGTTCACCGCGAACGTGGTCGCCCATGCCGCCTCGAAACCGTCACCCCCGATCTCGGTGGGCAGGCTGACGCCCGCGTCGTTCACGAGGATGTCGACGGGCCCGAGGGTGGCGACGACGTCGTCGACGACCCGCTCGATCGCCGCGGCGTCGGTCACGTCGAGAGCCCACCAGGCGGCCTCGCCACCGCCGTAGGTGATCTCGTCGACGACCGTGCGGACGCCGGCGGCGACGACATCGGTGACGGCGACCTTCGCCCCCTCGTCGGCGAAGAGGTGCGCGATGGCGCGGCCCATGCCACCCGCCGCGCCCGTGACGAGCACGACTTGCCCGCGCACGCTGCGACTCCGACTCGTCAGACTCGGCACGGTCGGCCAACCTATCCCGCCATGAGCGACCCCTTCCGCGGTGATCCGCGTCCCGCCGGCCTCGGCTTCTGGCCGCTACCCGAAGACGATCCCGGTGTCGAGCTCGCGCGCGAGCCCGTGCGGATCGTGACCGAAGACGGCGGTCTCGTGCGCGGGTTGTTCTGGACGCCGCCGGCCGGCCGCCGCTGGCGTACCGCAGTTGTGCTCACGCATCCGCGGGCCGACTTCTCGGTGCACTACGCGTGCCCGCTCCTCGCCGCCGCGGGCTACAGCGTCTTCGGCTTTGCGACGCGCTACCTGAACAACGACACCGACTGCCTGCACGAGCTCGCCGCGCGCGACGTGGCTGCGGCCGTCGAGTGGGTCCGCGGCCGCGGTGCCGAAGCCGTCGTGCTCTTCGGCAACAGTGGCGGCGGTTCGTTGTCGGCGCTCGCGCACGTCGACCACGGGTGCGGCGATGCGTGGGTCGGCGTCGCCGCGCACCCCGGGGAGGGTGAGTTCATGCTCCAGTCGATCGATCCGTCGGTCGCCGACGAGCACGATCCGGCATCGGTGGTTCCCGAGCTCGACATGTACGACCCCGCGAACGGCTGGCGGCCGTGGCCGAACGAGTGTTCCTACGAACCGGAATGGCTCGAGCGTTATCGCGCCGCACAGCGCGAACGCGTGGCGCGGATCGACGCGTGGGCGCGCGAGCGACTCGACGACGCGCGCGACGCGCGGACGTATTTGCGGGGTGTCGAACGCGGGAGCGACGAATGGCGCGGGCTGCGCAAACGCGCGGTGCACCTCGACTACTTCACGATTTACCGCACGTTGGCCAACCCGGCGTATTTGGATCTGAGCATCGATCCCGACGATCGGCCGCTTGGTTCGCTGTTCGCCTTCCCCGACCCGTTCGACGCGAACTACGGCTGGGGCGGGCTGGCCCGGACGATGACATCGCGGGGTTGGCTGTCGACGTGGTCGGCGCTCTCGTCGCGCGCGCGGCTCGCGTCGACGATGCCGGCCGTTCGCGTACCGGTACTCGTCCTGCACCCGACCGCCGACACGGAGATCCGGATCCGCCAGGCGCGCGAGATCGCGGCCGCGGCCGGCTCTGACGACGTCACGTACGTCGAGATGAAAGGCGCGCCCCACTACCTCGAAGGCCACCGCCCCGAGGCGATTCATATCGTCGCCGACTGGATCGCCGCCCGCTTTCCCTAGCACCCCCGTTACCGCTCCCCTACGCCACCCCGCCCTCCCAACAGTTGAGGGGATGTGGCTCAGCGTGGGGAACGGCTGACGTTGGGGTCGCCCGGTACGTAGAAGCGATACGGCAACCGGTCGCCCTTGCCCGAGGCAAGGCCGATGCGCGGCGACACGCCGGGGTGAGGCGGGGGCGGAACGCCGTCGTCGACGATCCGCAGCGCACCCCGCTGCAGGCTCGTCCCGTCGAAGGATCGATCCACCGCGAACGCCTGTCCCAGGCGTCCGGGACCGGCCGCGAGGTCTCGGTCGCGGCGTGCCTTCGGCCGGCGGGCGCGCATCAGGTCGACACCGGCGACGGGGGCCGCCGCGCGCAGGAGGACGGCGTGGGCGCGCTCCCCCGGACCGCAGACCGCGTTCATGCACCAGTGGTTGCCGTAGCTGAAGTACACGTACAGCGTTCCCGGCGCGCCGAACATCGCCGCGTTCCGAGGGGTGCGACCCCGGAACGCGTGACTCCCGGGATCTTCGTCGGCGCGGTACGCCTCCACCTCGACCAACCGGGCCGACACACCGTTGCCGACGAGGAGTTTGTTCAGCAGCTCGGGTGCGACGTCGAGCGCGTCGCGGTCGAAGAACCGCCGCGTCAGCGCGCGAGCCACGTCTGCTGGCGGTCCATCCGCTCCCGGGCCTGTTCGAGCTCGTGCGCGACGGGTTCGGGTCCCGCTCCTCCGGGCGTCGTTCGCCGGCGGACCGCGCTCCCGGGCTCGAGGAAGACGAGATACTCGGGACCGAGGCTCGGATGGTTCGACACCAACTCCTCGAGCGGCACACCGCGCTCGACCGACTGGCGGACGAGCGAGCCGACAATCGCGTGCGCCTCGCGAAACGGCGTGCCGTCGCGGACCAAGTGCTCGGCGATGTCCGTCGCGCTGTTGAACGGACTGTCGGCTCCGGCCGTCATCGCCGTGTCGACGAACGTCGCGGTCGTAATGAGCCCGGTGAGCGCGCTCAGCGACAGCACGCACGTGTCGAGCGCGTCGAACAGCGGCTCCTTGTCTTCTTGGAGATCGCGGTTGTACGCGAGTGGAAGCGACTTGAGTGTGGCGAGAAACCCCGTGAGATCACCGATCAGCCGGCCGGCCTTGCCCCGTGCGAGCTCGGCGATGTCGGGGTTCTTCTTCTGCGGCAGCATCGAGGAGCCGGTCGCGTACGCGTCGGCGAGACGCATGAAACCGAACTCGTCGGTCGACCACAGCACGATCTCCTCGCCGAGCCGCGAGAGATGCACCTGCGTGAGGGCGGCCACGAAGAGCGCCTCCGCGACGAAGTCGCGATCGCCGACTGCGTCGAGGGAGTTCTCGAACGGCCGCGAGAACTCCAGCGCGGCCGCGACCGATGCGGGATCGAGTGGCAGGCTGGAGCCGGCGAGCGCACCCGCGCCGAGTGGGGAGACGTCCGCCCGTTCGAGACAGTCGCGCCAGCGGTCGACGTCGCGCGCCAGCGCCCAGAAGTGCGCGAGCAGATGGTGCGCGAGCAATACCGGCTGCGCGCGCTGCAGGTGCGTGTAGCCCGGCAGCGCGACCTCGGTCGATTCACCCGCTCGCTGCAACAGCACGCGCTGCAATTCGTGTATCCGGGTGGCCACCGCCCGGCCTTCGCGCCGGAGGTACAGGCGCAGATCGAGCGCGACCTGGTCGTTGCGACTGCGGCC
>DATJAA010000334.1:0-6113 GCA_035516815.1 Acidimicrobiia bacterium
CAGCGCGAGGAGCTCATCGACCGAGGAGAGTGATTTCACCGCGCTCATTTTGCCGTGCTCAACATCGAAGCTGCCGCTCGATGTCGGCGACGAGCTCCTGCAGATGGACTGCGCGGGCCGCGTTCGCCGGATGGTCGGCGCCACGGGCAACCGCGACGAGATCGGAGCGGATGCGATCGGCGCGCGCCTCGCGGTCGACGGCACGCCCGTCGTAGCGCGCCGCGCCACGCGGTGAGTAGATCTCGACCTCGGTCCGGCTCTCGGTCGCGGCGCGGCACGACATCGACGCGCTGCTCGTCGCGCCGGATGCGTGCGTGCAGTTGACCGACACCCAACCCAAGGGATCACCCGCCGCCTGCACGGCGACGATGTCGCCCATAGCCGCTTCGAGCATGTCGAGCACGTGCGGACCGATGTCGAGTACCGCGCCGCGCTCCAGGCGCCAGCCGAGCGCGTACGGTCCACCGAGGAAGGCACCGGAAATGAAACACCCGCGGCCGCCGATCGGCTCGATGCGAGCCGCTTCGGCGAGGAAGGCCGGGAGCCGGGGATCGAACCGGTAGGTGAGCATCACGAGCGTTCTCACGCCCGCGTCGCGGGCCGCATCGGCGATCGCGCGCGCGCCGTCGACGTCGTCGGCGAGCGGCTTCTCGAGGAGGAGCGTCTTGCCGGCGCCGGCGGCCCGCGTTGCGAGGGCGGGCTGCGCGGCCGGTGTGACTGCGATCGCGACTGCCTCGCAGCTGTCGAGCAACGTGTCGAGATCGTGGAACGACGGGACGTCGAGCGCGGTCGCGGCGTCCTGCGCGTGGGCGGCCGTCGGCGACCACAAGCCCGTGAGCCGAGTCTGCGGCCCGGCCGCGAGCACCGGTCCCGTCATCGTGCGCGCCCACGGGCCGGCACCGATGAGGCCGACTGCCAGGGGCTTCGTCACGATGCCGACGCTACCCTTGCGGGCCCAGGGCGCTCACGGGCGCGCCGCACGCCGGACGGCCCGGCGACACGCCGGGTGGGAGAGACATGGCAGACCTGAAGACGCGGAGTCACGAAGTCACCGACGGGATGGAGCGCGCGCCCGCGCGGGCAATGCTGCGCGCGGTCGGCATGACCGATGCCGACTGGGGCAAGCCGCAGGTCGGCGTCGCCTCGAGCTGGAACGAGGTCACGCCGTGCAACATGCCGCTCGACCGGCTCGCCAAGCGGGCGAAGCAAGGTGTGCGCGACGCGGGGGGATTCCCGCTCGAGTTCGTGACGATCGCCGTCTCCGACGGCATATCGATGGGCCACGAGGGCATGCGCGGTTCGTTGGTGTCGCGCGAGATCATCGCCGACTCCGTCGAATGCATGATGCATTCGGAGCGTCTCGACGCGCTCGTCACCTTCGCAGGCTGCGACAAGAGTCTGCCCGGCATGCTGATGGCTGCGGCGCGGCTCAACCTGCCGTCCGCATTCCTCTACGGCGGCTCGATCCTCCCCGGCCACTACAAGGATCAGTCGCTCGATATCGTCTCGGTCTTCGAAGCCGTCGGCGCGTGCGCGGCGGGAACGATCACGGAGAACGAGCTCGGCGAGATCGAACGGCGCGCGTGCCCAACCGAGGGATCGTGCGCGGGCATGTTCACCGCGAACACGATGTCGTCCATCGCGGAGGCGATCGGCATGGCGCTGCCCGGCTCGGCGTCGCCCCCGGCCGTCGACCGCCGGCGCGACGACTTCGCCTACGAGTCGGGCCGGGCGGTGATGCGGCTGCTCGAGCTGGATCTGCGGCCCCGCCAGATCATGACGAAGGAAGCGTTCGAGAACGCGATCGCGATCACGATGGCCCTCGGAGGGTCGACGAACGCGGTGCTGCACCTGCTCGCCATCGCGCACGAAGCCCGGGTCGAGCTCGAGCTCGACGACTTCAATCGCGTCGGTGCGCGCGTTCCACATCTGGCCGACATGAAGCCGCACGGCAAGTACCACATGGCCGACCTCGACCGGGTGGGTGGCGTGCAGGTCGTGATGCAGATACTGCTCGACGCGGGATTGCTGCACGGCGACTGCCTCACCGTCACCGGGAAGACGATCGCCGAGAACCTCGCCGATCTTGCGCCGCCCGGCCCCGACGGCGACGTCGTGCACCCGCTGTCAGCGCCGGTCCACGAACAGGGCGGCATCGCGGTGTTGCGCGGTTCGCTTGCACCGAACGGAGCGGTCGTGAAGATCGCCGGTCTCGATCAGATGCGTTTCGAGGGGCGCGCGCGGGTGTTCGACGGCGAGGATCTCGCGATGGCCGCGATCCTCGCCGGGCGCATCGAGCCCGGCGACGTCGTGGTCATCCGGTACGAAGGCCCGAAGGGCGGTCCCGGCATGCGTGAGATGCTCGCGGTGACCGGCGCGATGAAGGGCGCGGGCCGCGGCGCCGACTGTGCGCTCGTCACTGACGGTCGGTTCTCCGGCGGGACGCACGGCTTCTGTGTCGGCCACGTCGCCCCTGAGGCAGTCGACGGTGGTCCGATCGCGTTCGTCGCCGAAGGCGATCGCATCGTCATCGACGCCGACGCGCACACGATCGATCTCCTCGTCGACGCGGCGGAGGTTGCGAAGCGCGCGGCCGACTGGAAGCTCCCGGAGCCGCGATACACGAGCGGCTTCCTGGCCAAGTACGCGCGCCTCGCGCAAGGCGCCGAGACCGGCGCGATCACCAACAGCTGATCGGCGCGCGCCGTGCCCGAGATCCTCGAGGTAGAAGCCGCGCGCCGGGTGCTCGAGGCACGCGCGCTCGATCGGGAGATTGCGAGAGTCCACGCGCCCGACGCGTGGTTCATGAAGCGGGGAACGACCGCACCCGCGTTGAGGCATGCGCTCGTCGGCAACGCGTTCATCGCGGCGCGACGGCGCGGCAAGCAGATCGTGCTCGACACTCGCGATCCCGGCGTGCGGGTCGGCGTGCATCTCGGGATGAGCGGCCGGGTGCTCGTCGATGACGAGGAGGCGGGCGACCCGCTGGTCTACGCGAGCAACCGGCGAATGCCGAAATGGCACCGATTCGGCGTGCACTTCACCGACGGCGGCGACTTCATGCTGCGCGACCCGCGCCGGCTCGGCGCGGTCGAGCTCGATCCCGACGAGAGCAGGCTCGGCCCCGACGCGCTGACCCTGTCGTTCGCGGATCTCGACGCCGCGCTCGCGCGCTCCACGGCACCGGTCAAGGCCGTGTTGATGGACCAGCACCGCGTCGCCGGCCTCGGGAACCTGCTGGTCGACGAGGCGTTGTGGCGGGCTGCAATCGATCCGGCCCGGCGGCCCGTGGCGATCGACGCCGCCGCTCGTCGGGTGCTGCACAAGTCGATCCGTTCCACCTTGCGAACACTGGAGCGCCGGGGCGGTTCCCACACAGGCGACATGCCCCGCGCCCTCGACCGGCCGTGTCCGCGTGACGGGGTTCTGCTCGCGCGTGCGACGGTCGGCGGCCGGACCACCTACTGGTGCCCGCATCACCAGCGGTGAAGCGGGCGCGATCCCCGGGGGCCGGACGGTCGGCGAGCGCATCGTGTACGCACTCCGCCGCAATACTTGAGTTCGAGGCCCGGGCTGCCGATTTGGCTTGTACAGCGTTCCGGACCCGGTGTTAGGATTCCCCTTGATGTTCTCCGCCGACCTCCTCGTAGTAATTACGTAGCGCCCGGCTCGCCCTCGCGCGCCGAGCGCTACTTCGCCCCTCGCAGCCGCGAGGGGTTTTTCATGCCCGGAATCGTCCGAACAGGATGGGAAGAGCACCGAAGGACTCCCACCAGTCCCCCTCTCCGAAGGAGCGGGTGGGAACAGAGAGGAAACCATGAAGCTGACCGGAGCCCAGGCTCTCATCAAGAGCCTCGAGATGGAGCAGGTCGAGGTCATGTTCGGCCTCCCTGGCGGGGCGATCCTCCCTGTCTACGACCCGCTGATCGACTCGTCGATCCGTCACATCCTCGTTCGTCACGAGCAGGGCGCGGGGCACATGGCGAGCGGCTACGCGCACGCGACGAGGCGTCCCGGAGTCGCGATGGTCACGAGCGGCCCTGCCGCGACCAACATCGTCACCCCCCTCTGCGACGCGTACATGGACTCCGTTCCCGTTGTCGTGATCACGGGGCAGGTCGCGTACTCGGTGATCGGCACCGACGCGTTCCAGGAGGCCGACACTGTCGGCATCACGATGCCTGTGACCAAGCACAACTGGCTGATCAGCGACGCCCAGGACATCCCGCGCGTCGTGCGCGAGGCGTTCCATGTCGCCACGACCGGCCGGCCCGGGCCCGTGCTCATCGATCTGCCGAAGGACGTCGCCAACGCGCCGATGGACTGGTACTGGCCCGAGAAAGTCGACCTTCCCGGCTACAAGCCCAACGTCAAAGGTCACCCGCGCCAGATCAAGGACGCGGCCCGCTTGATCAACGAGTCGTACCGTCCGGTCATCTACGCCGGTGGCGGCATCCTGAAGGCGGGGGCGTCGCGGGCGCTACGCGACCTCGCGGAGCTCACCGGCATCCCGGCGGTCACCACGCTGATGGGGCGGGGCGCGCTCCCGGACGAGCACCCGCTGTGTCTCGGGATGCCGGGAATGCACGGCAACTACACCGCGGTCACGTCGCTGCAGAAGGCCGATCTCTTGATCACGTTGGGCGCCCGCTTCGACGACCGCGTCACCGGCAAGGTCTCCACTTTCGCGCCCGGAGCAAAGGTCATCCACGTCGACATCGATCCGGCCGAGCTCGGAAAGGTTCGCCATGCGGACGTGCCGATCGTCGGCGACGTGCGCACCGTGATCGAGGAGCTGATCAAAGCGGTGAAGAGCGAGCAGACCAAGGGCTTGCATGCCGACCTCTCGCCCTGGATCGCACAGATCCGCGAATGGCAGGAGCGCTACCCGCTGAAGTACACGCAGGACGAAGGCGGCCCGCTCAAGCCGCAGTACGTGATCGAGCGCCTGCGTGAGAACACGCCCGACGATTGCATCCTCGTCGCGGGAGTCGGCCAGCACCAGATGTGGGCGAGCCAGCTGTGGAAGTTCAAGCATCCGAACACGTGGGTGAACTCGGGCGGTCTCGGCACGATGGGCTACGCGGTCCCCGCCGCGGTCGGCGCCAAGGTCGGCCGTCCCGACCGGATGGTGTGGGCCGTCGACGGCGACGGATGCTTCCAGATGACTGCACAAGAGCTCGTCACCGCTTCGGCCGAACGCATCCCGATCAAAGTTGCAATCCTGAACAACGCCTACCTCGGGATGGTGCGGCAGTGGCAGGAGCTCTTCTATGAGGAGCGTTACAGCGAGGTGTACCTCTCGCCCGATCTTCCGGACTACGTGAAGTGGGCCGAAGCGATGGGCTGTGTCGGCATGCGCGTCGACACCGCCGACGACGTCGTCACGACGATCGAGAAGGCGAACGAGATCGACGACCGTCCGGTCGTGATCGACTTCCGCACCGACTGGCGCGAGAAGGTGTACCCGATGGTGCCCGCGGGCGCATCGAACGACGACATCATCCTCGGGCCGGAGTTCGGCGAGGGCGGACGATGAACCGCGTCGCGCCGCACCACATACTGACGGTGACCGTCGAGAACAAGCCCGGTGTGCTTTCGCGCGTCGCCGGACTGTTCTCGCGCCGAGCATTCAACATCGTGTCGCTCGCCGTCAGCCCGACCGACGACGACCGGTTCTCGCGCATGACGATCGTCGTCGACGCGGAGTCGGCACCACTCGAACAGGTGGTGAAGCAGCTCAACAAGCTCATTCCGGTGATCAAGATCACGGAGGTCGCACCGGCCGCAGGTGTCGAGCGTGAGCTGATGCTCGTGATCGTGAAGGCCGCGGCGGAGACTCGTAGCCAGGTGACCGAACTCACGGCCATCTTCGAGGCGAAGATCGTCGACGTCGGCTACGAAGCGATGACGATCATGGTCGTCGGCGAACCCGAGAAGCTCGACGCGTTCAGCGATCTTGTGAAGCCGTTCGGCATCGTCGAGTTGCAGCGGACCGGTCGGATCGCGCTGCCCAAGCTCGCCCGCGAGTCCACCCGCCTCCGCTCGGTCAAGACCGCCCGAGGCTGATTTCCGTTTCCCCGGCGCGTTGGCGACACTATGGGTCGCCAACC
>DATJAA010000335.1:0-4864 GCA_035516815.1 Acidimicrobiia bacterium
CAGTCGGAGGCCGGCGGCAGCGCGACCCCGGGCGGGAGGTTCTGTTGCTGGCGCGGGCGGGCGCTCGGATCGGGTGGAACGAAGGGATCGGTGGGCACGAGGGCCGAGGATACCTGGAGGCTTCCGCACCCCCTGGCTCGCACGGAAATGCGGGTCGATCAGTCGCCGGTGATCTCGGCGCGGAGCAAGCCGAAGTGGATGGAGTCGAGGAGCGCCTGCCACGAGGCCTCGATGATGTTCTCGTTGACCCCGATCGTCGTCCACGTGGCATCACCGTCGGACGAGTCGATGAGCACGCGCGTCGCCGCGCCGGTGCCCTTGTTGGTGTCGAGCACACGCACCTTGTAGTCGGTCAGGTGCACGCGTTCGAGGGCAGGGAAGTTCCCGTTGAGCGCGGTGCGCAGTGCGGTGTCGAGCGCGTTGACGGGACCGTTCCCCTCCGCGGTCGCCACGACGCGACGCCCGCTGATGTGCACCTTCACTGTCGCTTCGGTCATCACCGTCGCGGCGGTCTTGTCGGTGAGGGTGTCGACGCCGACGATGTCATCGGTGATCACCCGGAACGACTCGACCTGGAACCATCTCGGTTCCCAACCGGTCGCGCGCCGCATCAGGAGCTCGAGCGATCCGTCGGCGACCTCGAAGTGGTAGCCCTCGTGCTCCAGCCGCTTCAACGTCTCGACCACGTCGGCGAGCTGCGGGCCGTCGAGTGAGAGCCCCAGCTCCTTGGCCTTCAGCCCCAGCGTGGACTTGCCCGCCAGCTCGGACACGACGAAACGGGTCCCGTTGCCGACGATCTCGGGCGACACGTGCTCGTACGCGTCGGGTCGCTTCGCGATCGCGCTGGTGTGCAGCCCCGCCTTGTGCGCGAAGGCCGAATGGCCCACGTAGGCCGCCTGCGGATTGAGTGGCATGTTCACCAGTTCGGCTACGTGGTGTGCGACCGGGGTGAGCCGCTCGAGCCGGTCGCGGGGAATCGTCTCGAAACCCATCTTGAGAGTCAGGTTCGGGATGATCGTCGTCAGGTTGCAGTTCCCGGTGCGCTCGCCGTACCCGTTGATCGTGCCCTGAACCTGGGTTGCACCACCGCGCACTCCGGCGAGTGCATTCGCGACGCCCGTTCCGGCGTCGTCATGCAGGTGCACCGCGACCTTGACGTCGGAACCGAAGTAACGCACCACCTCCGCGACGGTCGCCTCGACTTCGTACGGCAACGCGCCGCCGTTCGTGTCGCACAACACGAGATGGCTCGCGCCGTTGGTCGCGGCCGCTTCCAGGACACGGAGGGAGAACTCGGGATTGCGCTTGAAGCCGTCGAAGAAGTGTTCGGCGTCGAACAGCACGTCCATCCCGGAACGCCGCAGGAACTCGACGGAATCGCCGACCATCGCAACGCCTTCGTCCAGCGTCGTCCCGAGGGCCTCGGTGACGTGATAGTCCCACGACTTTCCGACGATGCAGACCGTTCCGACGTTCGCCTCGACGAGATGGCGAAGCGTGTCGTCGCTGTCGACCTTGCCCTTGACGCGCCGCGTCGAACCGAACGCGACGAGCGTGCTCGTCTCCAGCTTCAACTCGCGCGGTGCTCGGCGGAAGAGCTCGTCGTCCTTCGGGTTCGCACCGGGCCAGCCGGCTTCGACGTAGTGCACGCCGAGCCAATCGAGCTGCTCCGCGATCCGCAACTTGTCCTCAACGGTGAGCGAGATCCCCTCGAGCTGAGAACCGTCCCGCAGCGTCGTGTCATAGATCTCGATACGTGCCTTGTCGCCTTCGCTACTCGGCGGGATACCCGCCTCGCTCACGCTCAGGGCTCCGGCCAGTTCGCTACGCGCCTCCGGCGCTCCGCGCACGCCATCGTTTCTCGAGCTCACGCGCGTGCTCATACCAACTCACACCAGTCTTTGTACTTGTCGATCTCGCCGCGGACGGCTTTGGCGTACTCGGCCGCGATGACTTTCGTCATTGCCCCCGGGCACGGGATCGCGCGGTCGTCGACGGAATTCACCGCGCTGACCTCGGCCGCGGTACCGCACACGAACATCTCCTCGGCAACGTAGAGGTCGCTGCGCGAGAGATCATCGATCCTGACCTCGAAGCCGTGGTCGCGGGCGATCGTCATCACCGAGTCCTGGGTGATACCCGGAAGCGCGCCGGCCGAGATGGGCGGCGTGACGAGTATCCCCCGGCGGGCGGCGAAGACGTTCTCGCCGGTGCACTCCGACACGAGGCCGTCGGGATTGAGCATGATCGCCTCGTCGTAACCGGCCTTCAGCGCTTCGACCTTGGCGAGAGACGAGTTCACATAGTTGCCGGTCGTCTTCGACAACGGAGGCATGGTGTTGTGATCGTGACGCGTCCAGCTCGAGATCTTCATCCGCACGCCCTTGGAGACGGCATCGTCGCCGAGGTACGCGCCCCACGGCCAGCACGCGATCGCGACGTCGACCTTGCACGGCAGCGTGTTCAAGCCCATCTCGCCGTAGCCGTAGTACGCGATGGGCCGGACGTAGCACGACGGCAGTCCTGTCGAACGCACCGTGTCCTTCGTCGCTTGCACGATCTGGTCGACCGTGTACGGGATGTCGAGCAGCATGATCTTCGCGGAGTCGAAGAGGCGCGTGATGTGGTCGGTGAGACGGAACACGGCCGGCCCGCGCTCGGTCTCGTAGGCACGGATCCCCTCGAATACTCCCGTGCCGTAGTGCAGCGAGTGAGTGAGGACGTGGACCTGCGCGTCGGCCCACGGAATGAGCTCGCCGTTCATCCAGATCTTCTCGGTGGGAGTGATGGGCATCGTGGTGTGCCTTTCGTCTTGCCCGACGTCAGCAGGCGGCGGCGATCGCGTCGCCGATCTGCGTGGTCGTGCCCTTTACATCGTCGGTTTTGTCGAGAGCCTTCTGAATTCGGGCCGCGGCTTCGCTCTCGCCCAGGAAATCGCACATCATCGCGGCCGAGATGACAGCCGCCCGGGGATCGGCCTGGCCGGTCCCGGCGATATCGGGGGCGGATCCGTGGACCGGTTCGAACAGGGACGGTCCGGTCCGGGCGGGGTTCAGGTTGGCCGACGCGGCCCGCCCGATCCCACCTCCGATCGCGCCGCCGAGATCGGTCAGGATGTCGCCGAAGAGGTTGTCGGTGACGATGACGTCGTACCGAGCCGGGTCCTGCACGAGATAGATACAGGCCGCGTCGACGTGATTGTACGCCGTCGCGATGTCGCCGTACTCATTCGCGACCGCATCGAATGTGCGCTGCCAGAGGTCGCCGGCGAAGGTCAGCACGTTGGTCTTGTGCACGAGCGTGAGGTGCTTGCGGTCGCGAGACCGTGCGAGCTCGAAGGCGAACCTGACACAGCGCTCCACGCCCATGCGCGTGTTGACCGAGCCTTGCGTCGCGATCTCGTGGGGCGTCCCTTGACGCAGGAACCCGCCTTCACCGGCGTAGGTTCCTTCGGTGTTCTCGCGCACGACGAGGAAGTCGACGCCGTCGTTGTGGTTCCCCGCGCCGGCCTTGAACGGGCGGAGATTGACGTAGAGGTCGAGCGCGAAGCGCATCTTCAACAGCAACCCGCGCTCGAGCACCCCGGGCGGGACGTCGGGGGTGCCGACCGCGCCGAGCAGGATCGCGTCGAAGCCGCGCAGCTCCTCGAGCACCGAGTCGGGAAGGACCTCACCGGTCGTGAGGTAGCGACGGCCGCCGAGGTCGTAGTCGGTGGTCGTCAGCTCGACGCCCGCGGCGCGCACGACCTTCAACGCTTCCGCGGTCACTTCGGGGCCGATGCCGTCGCCTCCGATGATGCCGACCCAATGGGCCACTGGATTCCTTTCGATTCCGATCACGAAAAAACCGCCCACGCTGGCGTGGACGGTTCGAGCGAACGCCGGGTGCGGCGTTCGCTTATCGAATAACGATGACCGACAGGTGCACGGACATGGTGTGTCCAGAATCGCAGCCGGCTCACGCGATGTCAAACGACATATGAACTCGCAAGGCCGCCCGACCGACCGGGAGGGCCGCCACACCCCGAACTCGAGGTGATCCGGGGAATCCTCCGAATCCCCGAACTACCCTGCCGTCCCATGAGCGAGCCCCACCTTTCGGCGCAGGCCCACGCACGCCTACAGGCGGAGCTGGAGGAACGCACGACGACGCGCCGGCGCGAGCTCTCCCTCTGGATCGAGCGAGCCCGGGAACACGGCGACATCTCGGAGAACGCCGACTACGACGCGGCGAAGAACGAGCAAGGCCACAACGAAGCCCGCATCCGCCAGCTCGAGCAGATGCTCAAGAACGCCGTGGTGATCGATGCCAACGCGGCCGGCGACGTCGTCGAGGCCGGCACACTCGTCGACCTGCGCTACGAGGGAGACGACGATCTCGTCACGTACCTCGTCGGATCCATCGAGGAGCGCCACGAGAAATACGACGTGCTGTCGACGAACTCGCCGCTCGGGCAAGCCCTGCTGGGTAAGGGCCCGAATGCGACGGTCACCTATCAGGGTCCGAAGCGCGAGATCTCCGTCACCGTCGTCGCGATTCGCGTTCCGGACTAGCGCTCCCCCGGGGGCCCGAAGCCTCCGCCGCCCGGCGTGAGAATGCGGACGACGTCGCCCGCGCGCAGGCGGACCGTGGTCTTGTCGGCAAGCCGCCGGGCGCGGTTCTCCTCACCACCGGGTAGCAGCCAGTTCTCGCCCACGGCACCGGGCTCTCCTCCGGCCAGGCCCCATGGGGGTGTGACGCGTCGCTCCGTGATGAGCGAGAGCGTCGCGTCCTCGAGCATCTGGAGCTCGCGCACGATGCCGTCGCCGCCGGGTGCAATACCGCGGCCGCCGCTTCCGGTCCGCAGCCCGTAGCGCAGCACTCG
>DATJAA010000336.1:0-4567 GCA_035516815.1 Acidimicrobiia bacterium
CGGCCGCGACCACCTGCATCAGCCGCTCCTCTCCGAAGAGCGTCTGCGTGCGATGGTGCGCCTCCGTGACGCCGTCGGTGTAAATGACGACGGTGTCACCTGGCTCGAGGTCGATGACCTGCTGTCGGAACGAAACCTTGCGCAGCGGGACACCGAGCAACGGACCGGTGCACGTGGCGAGCTCGACGGAACCGTCGGCCCGCCGGATCACCGGCGGCGGATGACCCGCGCACGCAATCGTGAGTCGTGCACGCCCCTCCGGACCTTGACTCGGCTGCAGCAAGGCGCAACACACCGTGCAGAACTCTCCGTGTCCTTCGCCGTGCACGAGCGTCTCGTGCAACGACGAGAGCAAACGGCGTGGCGCGCGCTGTTGCATCGCGACCGCGCGCAACGTGTGACGCGCGAGACCGGCGATCGCGGCCGCTTCCGGGCCCTTTCCGCTCACGTCGCCGAGCACGAGCATCCACGCGCTCCTGCCGACCTGGAACACGTCATAGAAGTCGCCGCCGACTTCATTGCCCTCGCCCGCGGCGCGATACCGCGCCGCGAGCTGCACGCCGGGTATCGACGGCAGCGACGGCGGGAGCAGGCTCGACTGCAGTGCTCGCGCGACGTGATCGCGCTCGGCGAACAACCTGGCGTTGTCGAGCGCGAGCCCGGCCCGGCGCGCGAGCTCCTCGGCGAGCGCGAGATCCGACGCGCCGAACCGACGATCCGAGCCGGCCGAGACGAGCGTGAGCGCGCCGAGGTTGCGGCCCCGCGCGGTGAGCGGAACGCAGATGTACGACGTGAAGTCGAGCGCCTTCACCAACCGGTAGTGCTCCTCGGAGCGGGTCGTCCTCCGGAGGAGCTCGTCGCTCATCTCCTCCGACATCTCCGACTGGCCGCCGCGCACGACGCTCGCGGCCGGATGCATGCCGAACGGGTCGGGCGCGAAGCGGGTGCCGAGTGCTTCGACGAGACGGGCCTGCTTCGGATCTGCGTGCACGGCAGCTCGGCGACGGATGCCGTTCTCGTCGGCGACGTCGATGAGACACAGATCGGCGAGGAACGGGACGCACAGCTCGGCGAGGCGCTCGTATCCGTCGGGATAGTCGAGTGACCACGAAAGGACCGCGCTCGTCTCGCCGAGGAATCGTTGCACTTCCTCGGCGCGGCGGCGCGCTTCGATCTCGTGCTCCGCGGCGTGGAAGAGACGGGCGATGTCGAGGACGATGCCGGCCTGGTCGGCGATGTCTCCGAGAATGTGCGTGTCGACGGTGGTAAAGCGGTCGGGCTCCGTGTCGGCGAGAACCATCCCACCCGTGACCTCGCCCGAGCGCGCTCGAACGGGTGCAATGATGCAACTCCGCAGTGGGCCGGTGGTCGCGGCGACGATCCCGTCGAGCACACCTTCCTCGTGCCGTTCGTCGGCGAGGTCGTCGATGCAGGTCGGCTTCGGCTCGCGCAGCGCGCGGCAGAGCTCATGAGTGTCGATCGGCAGGACGCCGGCCGCGGCGGGGACGGCCGTTCTCCCCGACAGGGCGGCGACCGAGAACGTCTCGTCGTCGGTACCCGCACGGAGGAACACTCCGATCGGCGCCTTGGTCAGGCGGCGTGCCGCGTCCGTAACGGTCTGCATGACGCGTTCCGCGTCGAGCTCCTCAACGAGCGTCTGGCCCACGTCGCGCAGGATCTGGGCGATGGCAACCATCTGGCGCAGCTGTTCTCGCGACGCGCGCTCCGCCGTGACGTCGAACGCGAGCGAGATGACACCGGAGACCCCGCCGGTCGAATCGAAGACCGGAGAATCGACGGCGTGCACCTCGACGACCCGCCCGTCCGACCGCAAGACGGCGAAGTCGCCCTCCCAGCTCTCACCGTTCAGGATCTTGGCGCCGATCTCCGACCGCAGTTCCGGGGTGAGCGGCTCCGTCGCATACCGCGTCGCCTGATCACCGATCAATTCCTCGGGCGAGAAGCCGTAGAGGTGCTCACAGTACGGATTCGCGTATTGGACGACCCCGTCGAGATCAACGACGAGTATCGCCGCGTCGACGCGATCGAGTATCTCCGCGCCGAGATCGATGAGGCGCCCTCGCGGCGTACTGTCCAACGCCGACATGCCCCCAGTAAACCATGACGCGCGGTCGAGTCAGTCGGCGACTACCCCGGCGGCGCCCGATACGAACGACCTGCTCTGCCGGACGCAGCCTTCGGAGCGGATCGCCGCCGATACGCATCGAGCCGGAGAACGTTGGCCGAAGAGCGGTCGCGCTCGTCGCCGGGCGGCGTTCGGTACTGCGGAGACCTCGGTGTAGCCGCGGCGGTCGGGGAGATCGCGGCGGTGAAGGCGGGGATCCGCCGTCGGCGGCGGCTGAACCTCGCCCGCATCGACCGCCGAGCTACAGCCACGAAGGCGACCCCCACAGCAGCACCAACGGCGACGTCCGCGATGGAAATCATTCCGGCACCCTCTTCTTCGTACCTTCTCCATACCCGAGATCCGGGCGGATCTACCCGCAGACGCGAGGATCCTCGAGCCGGAAACGCGCGCTCAGCTCACGAGAGCGCTGACGCGCGCCCGTTCCGGTGGACGTGCAACCGCACGGTCGTGCCGGAATCGGTCGAGCGGATCTGCACGAGATCGCAGAACTGGTTCGCGAGCCACAGGCCGTATCCGTTGACTTGACCGGCGCAGGGACGAATGCGGCCGACCAGCGGATCCGTGATGCGTCCCGGACCCTGAATCTCGCAGAGAACCTCCTGCCCTTCCGACCAGAGCACGGCCCGACCGCAGCCCTTTCCATGCACGATCGCGTTCGTCGCGATCTCGGAGACCGACACCGCCAGACCGGCCACGCGCTCGCTGTCTACTCCGGCGGCCGACGCGGTCGCCGCGACGAACCGTCGAAGCGTTTGCAGACTGTCCCGGTCGAACTCGACGGACTGCACCGGCCCGACCGGTGGCCGGAGCGGGGCGCCGAAATATCGGGAGTAGTCGGCCGTCATCCCCTCGTTCTTACGACAAGCCCCGTGCTCGCTGACGAAGGGATGGGCCCCGATCGCCTCCCCAATGCACGCGCCGGGAAGTGTTGCGGTGTCGTAGGGACACAACAGCCAGAAGTCGGTGTCCGGATCGACCGCGAGGTTGAGGAGAGACTCGTGGACGTGGCACTCGAAGAGCGCGGCCTGACTCCGGGCCGGCGATATGGGCTCACCGATCCCGCGCACGCGCCGGCCGGACGCCGCGTTGGCCGAGACGAAGTCGCGCCACACTTGGATGATGAGGGCGGGGTTCCGCCCGACGCCCGCCATGTCTGCGAACTCGACCGGCGCCGCGTCCCTCCCCAGCGCGGCGCGCAACCGCTCGATCTTGCGCGCGTCGACGACGGTCAACACCGCGTCGCCATCTGCAAGGCCGTCACGGATGAACGCGACCGTCCGGTCGACGAACTCGTGATCGCCCGAATACAGCAACGCTTCGTGACGGAAGCCGTGCTCCGAGCCAAGGCCGGGCATCGTCATCCGACCGTGACTCTCCGAGTCGCCATTGCGACGACGTGCCCCCGCACGGCTCGGATCGTACCGTCGACTCCGTGATCGAGCGCGATTGCGACCCGCGCGCGCGGTCCCCGCCCCTGCATCGCCAGTCTCGGCTCCGCGCCTGCACCACCCGGCATACGTCTCCAGGTCCACCCGCTTCCCGGGGTCTCGATACCCTCAACCGCCACCCGTCAACCAGCTTCCGGACGGCGAACCCGAGATCGACGGTCTCCTGCGCACCGATCGCTACCCGAACGGGTGAGCCGATCGTGTTCCCCGGCGAGCTTCGTCGGTAACCTCGACTCGGGTCGCGGGTGGCCGGTAGCGATCACGCCCGGGTCGAGCGATCGATCCCAGCGAGAGGACGTTGTGTGCTCGAGACCGACGTCGTGAGCGGTCACCGCGGCGCCGGTCCGCCGCCCGGTCCCGGCCCGCACTCGGCGACACCGGGCCCGGCCGACCGGCGTTGGACGCCGCACGGCACCTCCGTCCTGGTGCTGCTGCTCGTGCTCGCGCTCACGGCGACTCTGGCCCTCACTGCCCGGACGGTGCACGAAAACAACGAGGAGCATCTCCTGCGCCAGCGCGTCGCCGAGGCGGGCGCGGTGATCGGCGCAGATCTGCCGACCATCCAGACTCCGCTCACGGCCGCGGTGCTCGTCGCGTCCGCAACCGGCGCCGACCGCCATGAGCTCTTGGCCCTTCTCACACCCCTGGTGTCGAGCGGACGATTCGTATCGACCTCGGTCTGGCCGGCGACGGCACCGGATCCGCGCCCGCTGCTGACTGTCGGCGTTCGTCCCGAGTTGCTGGGACTGCCGGCCGCCGAGCGGCAACGGTTCCTCGCCGGCGCGAGCAGCCGTACCGGCTTGACGGTGCTGGACCTGCTCCAGGAGCCCGAGCGCCACCTGGGCTATGCAGTCGGAACCGGCGTACCCCGGAGCTACGTGGTGTACGCCGAGAGCGCGATTCCGCAGAACCGCCGAGCGCGCGTCGGCAGCAATTCCGCATTCGCCGACCTCAACTACGCCATATATCT
>DATJAA010000337.1:0-2264 GCA_035516815.1 Acidimicrobiia bacterium
TCGAGCCAAGTCCCGATGACGCGCCAGGCACAGACGACGAGGACCGTGAACGGGTCGCATACCACCGCCTGAGGTACACCATCGCCGTCGAAGTCGCGGTCGCCGTCGTCGTGCTCGTCATCACGGCCTTCCTGGTCGACACCCGCCCCGCCTACGAAGTCACGAACGGTCCACAGGTCCTGACCCTCAAGAGCTCGCCCACCGAGCCTCCCGTCGTCTGGTTCAACCTCGTCGTCGAACCGGCCAAGAGCGGAGAGAATCAGATCCACCTGAGCACCGAGACTCCGGAAGGCGGAGTCGCCAAGCCCTTGCAAGTCACGATGGAACTGACGAACACGAGCCACAACGTCGGCCCCCTCCAAGTGCGCCTCGTTCGCATCGCGCCCGGCCACTACATCCGCTACAGCTACGACTTCCCGTTCCCCGGCAAATGGCAGGTCACGGTCAAGGCCCTGATGACGCCCATCGACGAATCGACCGCAACCCAGAGCATCCAGATTCGATAGCCGGTCAGTCGCTCCGACCGAACGCGCCGTCGAGGGGTTCAGCCGAGTCGGAGCGTTTCGAGCGGCTCGAGGCGAGCTGCCTTGGCCGATGGGTAGAGCCCGGCCATTACCGACACGACGAGCGCGAGGCTCATCCAGAGGGGTATCCGTGTGTAATCGATGACGACGACCCAGTTGGCCAACGCGGAGACCAGGTACACGATGCCGACCCCGAGCGCGGCGCCGAGCATCCCTCCGAGAATGCCGACGAACAACGACTCGAGCAGGAACTGCGCGCCGATCTTCGATCGGCTGTGTCCGACAGCACGACGGATTCCGATCTCCGACGATCGCTGGATGACCGAGATCGACATCACGTTCGCGATTCCGAGGCCGCCGACGCTTAGTGCAAGCAGACCCGCGAACAGCGCGGTCTGTTGAAGGGTCTTGTCGGCTTGCGACGCAGCTTGCAGGACGTCGCTCGGCACCTTGGTGGTCACCTGATCGGGCCCGCCGAGATTGATCGCCGTCGGAATGGCGTCCGCCGCCGCTTGGGTCGTACCCGGCTTCGCGCGGACATAGAGCTGGTTCGGCTTGCCGTCGGTTGCGAAGATGTGCTGCGCGGACCACTGCGTGATGAACACCGCGTTGTCGAGATCGGGGTCGAGCGCGACCGGGCCGAGCACGCCGACGACGCCAAAGTTCGTTGTGTTCAGCCGAATGGTTCGTGCCTCACCACGCAGGTAGCCGTACTGCCTCGCGAGTCCGGCACCGAGCACGACCGAGGGCGTGTGCAACGCGTTGTCGGCGCTGCTCAGCCAACGGCCGTCGAGCAGTGGAACTTCGAGCACCGCGGGCAGGTTGAGGTCGGACGCCCGCACCGGCACCGGAAACGCCTGGTAGTAGTCGCTTCCGCCCTCGGTCGGGATGGCAATGACGCTGGACAGATTTGTCGTCCCCGCCGCGCTCGTTACCGTCGGAATTGCTTCGACCCGTTGCACCGCGTCACTCGGGAACGTGGGGTTTTGCGACCCGAATGTGCCGCCGGCCTGGGCGATGATGAGGTTCGTCCCGAGCTGCGACAGTTTCTGCTTGAGATCACCCTTGGCGCTCTCCGTCAATCCGACCGCGCCGACCATCGCCGCGACACCGACAATGGGCCCGAGCATGATGAGGAACGTCCGTACCTTGCGCGCCGTCAGGCCCGTCCACGCGACCATGAGGAGATCGCGAAAGCGGCTCATTCCGGCGTCCCGGCGAGGCGCTCGTCGGCGACGATGCGTCCGTCCCGCATCGAGACTTTGCGGCGGGCCGTGCTCGCGACGGTCGTGTCGTGGGTCACCATCACCACGGCACGCTCGGGCGACTCGAGACCTCTGAAGATCTCGAGGACGTGTGCCGCGTTCGCGGAGTCCAGTGCACCCGTCGGCTCGTCGGCGAGGATCATGAGCGGATCGGTGACGATCGCGCGCGCGAGCGCCACGCGCTGCTGCTCGCCGCCCGACATCTGGACCGGCCGGTGATCCGCTCGCGAGCCCAGACCGAGCTCGGCGAGCGCGGCATAGGCACGCTCCCGGCGCTCGCGCGGTCGCAGATCGCGATAGAGCAATGCGGTCTCGACGTTGCCGAGCGCAGTGAGATGCGGGATGAGATGGAACTGTTGGAAGACGAACCCGATCGAATCGCCGCGCAGCCTCGAGCGCGTCGCGTCATCGAGCGCGCTCACGTCGTGACCGGCGATTCGGATCGTGCCGCTTGTCGGGAGGTCGAGTACAGCCA
>DATJAA010000338.1:0-4487 GCA_035516815.1 Acidimicrobiia bacterium
GGTGAGCTCCGGACCGTTGTGCAGCGTGGAGATGCCGCCGGTATCAACGGGTCCGAGCGCACCGGCGAGCGTCGACGGGTCTGCCACCAGCTCGTCCAGGACGTCTCGAATCGCGAGCTGCGGTGTGTGCTCGTGGACCGCGGCGTGACACCGGGCGACGATGTCTTCGACGGTGAGCGCCATGACGCGCAGGCTACGCCCGCCGCCGGGTGCCCAAAGGCGCCGCCGTCTCTATTCTCTTGACGTGCCGCCGACCGACCACACCCCGTCGCGAGACGATACGGCGATCACGGGAACCGGGGTGGCGACGATCGCGGGTCCCGGCGTGCCCGCAGTCGCGCCGCCGGCCCCGAGGCTCGGGTATCAGCCGGCGCTCGACGGGCTGCGCGCGCTCGCCGTCCTCGGGATCATCGCGTTCCACCTCGACTACGCATGGGCCCGCGGCTCCTTCCTGGGTGTCGACTTGTTCTTCGTGCTCTCGGGGTTCCTGATCACGACACTCTTGATAACGGAGTGGCGGCGCAGCGCCACGATCGCACTTCGCGCGTTCTGGGGCCGGCGGGCACGTCGCCTGCTGCCGGCCGTCCTGCTCGTACTGGTGCTGGTCGCGGTCTTCACGCGCCTCGAGATCGAGCCCTGGAACCGGGCTGCCATACGGGGCGACGGGATCGCGAGTCTCTTCTATGTTGCGAACTGGCGCTTCATCATCGAGAAGCAGGGTTACTTCGACCTCTTCACAGCCACCTCCCCACTGCGCCACATGTGGAGTCTCGCGATCGAGGAGCAGTTCTACCTCGTCTGGCCGCTCGTCGTCTTCGCCGTGATGCGGGCGGCTCGGGGATCGCTGGGCGTCCTCGCGACCGTCTGCGGCGCGGGGATCTTGGCATCCGCGGCCACGATGGCCGTTGTCTATTCGCCGGACGACACGTCGCGTGCGTATTACGGCACCGACGCTCGCGTGCACACGATTCTCTTCGGCGCGCTGCTCGCGATTCTCTTCGCGAGCTGGCGCCCGAGCGCGGTTGCAATCCGGCGACTCGCGGTCGCGGGCCTCGCGTCGTTTGTGGTCATGCTGTTGGTCTGGCACGTCGCGAGCGGTACGAGCGCGCGCTACTACGAGGGCGGATCGGCCGCGTACGCCGTGCTCGTGTGCATAATCGTTGCCGGTGCGCTCCAACCTGGTGTGCTGCGGAGGCTGCTGTCCGTCCGGCCACTCGTGTGGGTCGGCCGCATCTCGTACGGCTTGTATCTGTTCCACTGGCCGCTGATCGTCTGGCTCGTGCCGACGCGGGTGCACTTGCACGGCCTCCCGTTGAACGCGTTGCGGATCGCGCTGACCTTCGTCGCGGCGACCCTGTCGTTCTATCTCGTAGAGCTGCCCGTCCGCGAGCGGCGGCTGCCCTCGTGGCCGTGGACACGTCGTACCGCGACCGCGCCGGCGATTCGCGAGCGCCGCATCGTCCGTTGGCTCGCGCTGCCTGCCATCGGCCTCACCGTCGCGATCGTCTTCGCGTCGAGCACCGGCGCCACCGCCGCTCCGAGCTACTTGAGTGGGAGCAAGACCCCGACGTTCAGCCTGCCCGTGCGTGCGGATCACCCGGGCGTGACCAACGTGACCTTCCCCGTCCCGAAGATCAACTTCATCTGGGGCTTCGGCGATCCGTTGTTCTGCGGTACGCCGAGGCCGAGCGAGACGCGCGAGGCCGACGACGAGGCGAGGAAGCTCGGCGCGCCGGTGTTCTCCCGATCGCCTGCGGGGATGCGCATCCTGCTGCTCGGCGATTCCACGGCGTGCAGCCTGTTCCCGGGCCTGAAGGCCGTGGGCGACGAGGTGGACGCGACGGTCGCGCAAGCCGCGGTGTTCGGCTGCGGCATGGCGAGCGGGGAGATCACCACGACGAGGGGTGAGCAGATCACACCCCACAGCGATCGCTGCCCAGCAATGGTCGAAGCCGCCCAGGTTCCCGCGATTGCCGCGATGCGCCCCGATGTCGTGATCTGGATGAGCATCTGGGAGAAGTCGGATGTGATCGCGGGCGGCCGAACACTCGTGTCGGGTACCCCCGAGGGCGATGCAGAGATGTTGCGGCGGATGGACGCCGAGCTGACACGTGTCACCGCGTTCGGGGCCAAGGTGTTGCTGATCACCGACGCCGCGCCGGCGCCGAACGACGCGGACGGCGCGTCCAACACGAGCAACGCCGTTGACGACGCGAGCTACGCGCGCCTCGACAGCATCAATCGTCGGTTCGCGGCGAGGCACCCCGGCCAGGTCGAGTTGGTCAGCCTGGCCGGCGGGCTCTGCCCGAAGGGTCCTCCGTGCCCCGAGAGGATCGATGGCATTCGTATGCGACCCGACGGCCGCCACTTCAGCCCGACCGCGGCCGCCATCGAGGCGCACGAGCTCATGCCGCAGATCGTCGCTCTGACCGCGCCGTAGCCCGCGCCCGCACCGGCGCGATCGCCCGGTGAGGGTGAGGCGACCATCCCGAGACTCTTGTGTAGTTCCGTCGATGGTGTCGGGGACCTGACCAACTCGCCGACGGCGAGCGCGACGGTCCGCAACACGGCAAGCTCCGTCTGTAGGTTTGCTGACAATGATCTGAGCCGCAACTGGGGGTGTTCCTATGTCGGAACGAGGTCGGATCGCGTTCGCCGAGGCGATCGGCACGCTGATACTCGTCGTCGGCGGCCCGGGAACCGCCGTGCTCGCGACGGGAGGGTTCTTTTCGACCGGCTCGGTCGGGGTGCTCGGTATCGCGCTCGCGTTCGGTTTGAGCCTCCTGTGCGCGGCGTACGCGATCGGCTCCATCTCCGGTTGCCACATCAATCCGGCGGTGACGGCGGGACTCTGGGTGCTCGGCAAGACGAAGAGCGGCGATGTCCCCTTCTACATGGGCGGACAGGTCGTCGGCGGTCTCATCGGCGCGCTGATCATCTTCGTGATCGCGAACAGCCACTCGGGCTTCAGCGCGAAGGCGAGCGGCTTCGCGTCGAACGGCTACGGCCGCCACTCACCGGGCGGCTTCGATCTCGGTGCCGTGATCGTCATGGAGATCGTGTTCACTGCGCTGTTCGTATTCGTCATCGCGAGCACGAGCCGGAAGTCGATGTCGCCGGGGTTCACGGGCATCACCGTCGGCCTGAT
The DNA here is from genome assembly GCA_035516815.1 of Acidimicrobiia bacterium. Lineage (GTDB taxonomy): Bacteria > Actinomycetota > Acidimicrobiia > IMCC26256 > PALSA-610 > PALSA-610. The sequence goes on from DATJAA010000338.1 coordinate 3,149, forward strand.
GCTGACGCTCATTCACCTGATCACGATTCCCGTCGACAACACCTCGGTGAATCCGGCGCGCAGCCTCGCGACCGCGGTGTTCCAGCACACCTGGGCCCTTTCACAGCTGTGGGTGTTCATCGTCTTCCCGCTGATCGGGGGCGTGCTGGGCGGGTTCCTTTGGAAGGCGCTCGTACCGGCCGCCGACGCGTAGTACGCACGCCGTCGGCTCGTTCAGCCGAGCCCGGGAACCTTCGTGGCCGTCGCACCGAGCTGTTCGACGCGCTCGGGCTCCCAACCGTTCGCGGGCAATGAGCACGTGACGCCGTCGATGCCGCTCTCCATGATCGACGTGAGGCGCTCGCCGACCTCGTCGGCGTCTCCCCAAACGAGCATGTCGAGTATCTGGTCTCGCATCGCCGCGTCCATGGACTCGACGTCGAGCCCGCGGCCGGAGAGGAACTTCACGATTTCGTGGTACGCGCCATCGTGGGTGTCCGCGATGCAGACGTTGATATGGCGACTGACCGTGATCTCGGACCGATCGCGGCCCAATCGTTCGCAGTGCGCGGCCAGAGCATCGAGCTTGCGTGGCACCTCGGCGGCCGGTGCCGTCAAGTTCGACTCATCGGCGTACTGCGCGACGAGCCGCAGCGTCTTCTTCTCGCCGCTGCCTCCGATCATCACGGGGATGCGGCTGATCGGCGCGGGCTGATTGATCGCGTCCTTCGTTCGGTAGTACGCACCCTCGAAGGTCGGCCGCTCGTCGCGCAGCATCGGAAGGATGATCTGCAGCGCCTCCTCGAGCTTCTCGAACCGATCGGAGAACGTCCCGAACTCGAATCCGAGCCCCTCGTGCTCCACGTCGAACCAGCCGGCACCGATCCCGAGCTGCGCGCGCCCGTTCGAGACGATGTCGAGTGTGGTGACGATCTTCGCGAGCAGCGTCGGGTTTCGATACGTGTTGCCCGTCACGAGCGCGCCGAGCCGTACGTGGCTCGTCTCCCGTGCGAGCGCGGCCAGCGTGGTGTAGCACTCGAGCATGTAGTTCGTCGGCGGGCCCAGGATGGGCAACTGGTAGAAGTGATCCATCACCAGCACCGTGTCGAAGCCGGAACGGTCGGCGGCGACGGCCTGCGCCGCGACCCGCTCGAACAACCCGGCCGCATCCACACCCGGATAGTTGAAATTCGGAATCTGGTAGCCGAGCCTCGTCATCGCATCCTCTTTCCGTCCGTCGTCCGACCGGCAATCTCTCACGCGTGCTCACCGGTTTGCACGCGTGCGGCCGGTGAGGGGGAGGTGACACCGGCCGGTCACGCGCTCGGGCCGCTCCGTGACGCGTCCGGCGCCGGTTTCG
>DATJAA010000339.1:0-3586 GCA_035516815.1 Acidimicrobiia bacterium
CACGTCGAGACCGCGCGTCCGGCAGGTTGCCGCGATCTCGGCCCCGATGAAGCCCGCGCCGATCACCACGACCTTCGGGCGCGCATCGAGCAGCTCGCGCAGCGCCAGCGCATCGTCGAGCGTCCGCAGCGTGAACAGGCCCGCGATCCCGGGCTGGTTCGGCAACCGGCGCGGGGTGGCACCGGTCGCGATGACGAGGCCGTCGAAGGGAATGCGCTCGCCGTCGTGCAGTTCGACCTCGCGCGCGCTGGTGTCGAGCGCGGTCGCCCGCGCGTCGAGGCGCCAGTCGAGCTCGAGATCGTCGACACCCTGCTTGCGCAACACGATCTGGTCGGGCTCCCAGTCACCGCGAAGCAATTCCTTCGACAGCGGCGGCCGGTCGTACGGGAGATGCGGCTCCGCACCGATGGCGACGATACGGCCGTCGAAGCCCTCTCGCCGGAACGTCTCCGCCGCGCGCAGACCGGCGAGCGAGGTCCCGACGATCACCACAGTCCGCATAGCCGGTCGAACCTACCAACTGGCCCGAATACTGACGTGGCCGTCATACTTACGCGCCCCGCTCGCTCACGGCCGCGCGCCCGCTCCCCTCGTGCACCGGCCTCGCTCGTGGAGTCACCGCATGACCAGCTCGAAGCCGCCCGCCCGCCGGCCCACCGCCGCGGCGGAAGTCGACGTGACCGGGCGCGCGCTGCAGCTGCGCGACGTCGACATCGACGCGTTCCTGCATCCGAAGACCATCGCGGTGATCGGGGCATCCGACCAGTCGGCCAAGCCGAACTCGGCGATGACTCGCAAGTTCTCGCAGTGGGCGGACCAGAACGGGGCGAGTTTCTATCCGGTGCACCCGGAGCGCGAGACCGTGCTCGGGCAGCCGTGTTACAAGTCGGTGTTCGACATTCCGGGCGATCTCGACCTCGCGATCATCCTCACGGGGCGGGCCGAGGACACCTTCGAAGAAGTGCTGCGGCGCAAGGCGAAGTTCGCGGTGATATTCGCGGCCGGCTTTTCCGAGACGGGCGCCGAGGGTGGGCGGCGCGAGCGCAGGCTCGCGCAACTGGTGGACGGCGGCGACGTTCACCTGCTCGGACCGAACACCAACCTGAACGCGTTCGAGGAGTTCCGCGCCGATCTCACCGGGCCGTCGATTGCGCTGATCACGCAATCAGGTCATCAGGGCCGCCCGGTGTTCCAGGGCCAGGAGATCGGCATCCGCCTCACGCATTGGGCGCCGACCGGCAACGAGGTCGACCTCGAGTTCGCCGACTTCGCCCGATACTTTGCCGACCAGCCCGAGGTGGGCGTGATCGCCTGCTACATCGAGGGATTCAAGGACGGCCGGACCCTCATGCTCGCCGCCGATCACGCGGCGCGGCTCCGCAAGCCGATCGTGATGGTGAAGGTCGGCAAGACGGAAGCGGGCAGTTCGATGGCCCAATCTCATACCGGACACCTCACGGGCTCCGACCGGGTGACGGCATCCGTGTTCCGGCAGTTCGGGGTGACACGCGTCGACGGGCTCGACGAATTGCTCGAGGTCTCGATGGCGTTCGCGCGCACCCAACCCGCGAAGTTGCCGGCGTGGGCGAAGGCGGCGCGCGATCCCGGCGTTTGCGTGTACGCGATCTCCGGCGGCACCGGTGCGCACATGGCCGATGTGCTCGCCGACGCGGGGCTACGGCTCCCCGACCTCACGAAACCTTCGCAACGCACGCTCCACGACGGCTTGATCCCGCCGTACCTGCGCGTCTCGAATCCCGTCGACTGCGGCGGACCCCCGGTCGCCGACGCCCGGGGGCGCAAGATCCTCGACGCGATCCTGGCTGACAAGAACGTCGACATCCTCGTGATCCCGATCACGGGCGCGGTCGTCACATTCAGCGAGCCGTTCACGCGCGACATCATCGACGCGGCGCGATCCACGACGAAGCCCGTGTATGTCGTCTGGGGCGCACCCGCGGGCACGGACGACACCTATTACAAACGTCTGCTCGACGGCGGGCTGCCGGTGTTCCGCACCTTCCACAACTGCGTCACCGCGGTACGGAGCTACGCCGACTACTGGAAGTTCTCCGCGCGTTATCGTTCGCCGTTCGCCGGTGCACGCCGCGAACAGACGCCGGCCGCACGCAAGGCGCGCAAGCTGCTCGCCGGCGTCGGCACCGGTGATGCGCTCTCGGAATGGAACTCGAAGCGCCTGCTCCGCATGTACGGCATCAAGACGTCGAACGACACGCTGTGCGCGTCCGCGACAGAGGCGGTTCGCGCCGCGAAGAAGCTGGGCTTCCCAGTCGTCATGAAAGTCTCATCGCCCGATCTGTTGCACAAATCCGAAGCGGGTGTCGTCGAAGTCGGTGTGGGCTCGGCTGCGGAAGTGCGCGCCGTCTACGACGATCTGGTCCGCCGGGCCAAGAAGGCCGACCGCCGGGCGCGCATCGACGGTGTCATGGTCTGCGAGATGATCACCGGTGGGGTCGACATGCTCGTCGGCGTGGCAACCGACGAGCTGTTCGGACCCGTCATCACCATCGGTTTGGGCGGGATCCTCGTCGAGGTGTTCGGCGACGTCACCTCACGCGTACCGCCCTTTCCCGCGAGTGAGGCGCGCCGTGCCGTCGCCGAGCTGAAGGCGGCCAAGCTGCTCGGCGGCGTGCGCGGGCAGCCGGCCGTCGATGTCGACTCGCTCGTCGATACGGTCATGAAGGTTCAATCGCTCGCACTCGACCTCGCCGGAGACGTGCGCGAGCTCGATATCAATCCTCTGGTCATCCGTCCCCGTGGCGCGGTCGCGCTCGATGCATTGGTGGTGAAGAAGTGACACAGGATCCGATCGAGTCCGGGGAGTTGCTGACCCGGCTCGAGAACGGCGTGCTCTGGTTGACGATCAATCGCGCCGAAAAGGGGAACGCAGTTCCCTTCTATCTTCGCGATGCCCTCATCGACGCGTTCCGCAACGCGCACTGGGATGTCGGTGTGCGCGCGGTCGTGCTCACCGCCGCGGGCGACCGCCACTTCTGCACCGGTGCCGATCTCTCGGTCGCACAACCGTTGCGCGGCACCCGCCCGCCGGAGGCGCCTGAACGCGTCGTCGGATCTGCGGTCAACATGATGCGCGCGGGCTTTCAGCAGTTGATGACCGCGATGCAGGATTGCGAGAAGCCCGTCATCGTCGCGATGAACGGCACGGCTGCGGGCGGCGGCTCCATGCTGGTGCTCGCGGCCGACCTCGTGATCGCGGCAGACACCGCCCGGCTGATCCAGGTGTTCGTGCGGCGAGGCCTCATCCCCGACGGTGGCGTCGCATACCTGCTCCCCCGAGTCGTCGGCATGCACAAGGCGAAGGAGCTCATCTTCTTCGGCGACGACCTCTCGGCCGCCGACGCCGAGCGCATCGGCATCGTGAACAAGGTGGTGCCCGCGGCCGTTCTCATGGCCGCGACGCGCGAGTGGGCGGAGCGGCTCGCGAGCGGGCCGACGAAGGCGATCGGCTGGTCGAAGAAGATGCTCCAGGACGCGTCCGCGCTCTCGCGCCACGACTTCCTCGACCAGGAGGGCATGCTCGTCGAGCTCAACACCTCGACGCGCG
>DATJAA010000340.1:0-13008 GCA_035516815.1 Acidimicrobiia bacterium
GACGCGGCGGCCCGGCTCCTGACCACCGTCGACACGATGCTCGACACGTTGATCAACCACACCGGGTTGACCACTTAAGGGGAGGGAGCAGCTGATGCCGTCATCCGATTACCGCATCCCGAACCAGATGCTGGTGAACAACTCGCTGATCGCGCTGCAGCAATCGTTCGCCAAGCTCGCCGATCTGCAGGGCGAGGCGTCGTCGTTGAAACGGCTGCAGAAGCCGTCGGACGCGCCCGCCGACGTCGTCTCCGCGATGCAGTTGCATGCCGGCATCGACCGCAACGACCAGTACTCCAAGAACATCAGCGACGCGGAAGGCTGGCTCGGCAACGCCGACAACGCGCTCACCTCGACCGTGACTCAGCTCCAGCAGGTGAACAGTCTCGTCGTTCAGGCGTCGAATGCCTCCCTCGACTCGAATGCCCGGGCGAGCATCGCCGCGCAGATCGACTCGATCCGCCAGGGCCTTATCGGCGTCGCGAACACGCAGTACGCGGGCCGGCCGATCTTCGCCGGTACCGCCAGCGGCAACATCGCCTACGACGCCTCCGGGCAATACGTCGGCGTCTCGGCGGCCGTCGAGCGGAACATCGCGCCCGGTCAGCAGATCCAGGTCAACGTGAACGGCGACACCGTGTTCGGGTCGCCGGGTAGCGACGTGTTCACGACCCTGGCACAAATTTCCAACGCGGTTCGTACAGATCCCACCCAGTTGGGCACCCTCCAAACCCAGCTGGGTACACAGACGACGCAGGTTCAGAACCAGCTCGCGCTGGTCGGATCGCAATATCTCCGCGTTCAAACCATGGAGAGCCAAAACACTTCCGATGGGCTGACGATGAAACAGAACCTGTCCAGTATCGAAGACGCCGACGTTGCCCAGGTGATGGTGCAACTGCAAGCCCAACAAGTCGCTTACCAGGCGGCGCTCTCGGCGACGGCGCAGGCAATCACGCCGACGCTCACCGACTTCTTGAAGTAGGGGACCATGCTCGAGACCCACACCGCGACCGACATAGCCGAGATCACGTTCCCGGCCGGTTTGCCCGGCTTTCCGCAGGCACACCGGTTCGAGCTCGCGCCGTGGGGCCCGGCGGGCAGCCCTTTCATGCTGCTTTCGTCGATCGAGGATGGCGACGTCGGCTTTGTCGTCGTCGCGCCGTGGGTGTTCTACCCCGACTACGAATTCGAGCTCGATACCGCGACGGCAGAGCGCCTGGCGCTCACCGCGGCCGAGGACGCGGTGGTGTTCGCCGTCGTCACTCTGCGCGAGAAGCCGGAGGATTCGACGCTCAACCTGCTCGGCCCGATCGTGGTGAATCGCTTTTCTCACGAGGCCGCGCAAGTCGTGTTGCCGACCGCCGGTTACAGCGTTCGTGCGCCTCTCGCGATCGCGAGCTGAACGCGCACGAGGCCGGCGTGAGACCGCCACGGAACGTGTTTGTGCGCCGGTGCGCGCATTGAACTGAGCGCGCGCGCTCGATATGCGCGTATGCTTCGAGCCCGGCGCCCTGGCCGCCACGGAGGGGGGACATCGTGCTCGTGCTCACACGACGTGCGAATCAGAGCATCATGATCGGCCATGAGATCGTCGTGACGGTGCTCGAGGTACGGGGGGACCAGGTCCGACTCGGCATCAAGGCTCCGCGGTCGATCGATGTCCACCGCGAGGAGATCTTCGCTCAGCTCCAGCAGGCGAACCGCGACGCGGCGCAGGCACCGAAGCAGGCGCTGGAGCAACTCGAGAGCTTCACCAAGTCGAGCGAGGTCGACGAGCGCGCGAGCGGCTGATCGCTGCCACTAGCGCGCGTCCGCGATCGTCGCGGGCTCGACGTCGAGTACCTCGGCAACCGCGGCATTGGTGACGGACCCGTTGAGTGTGTTGACGCCCGACGCGAGCGCGGCGTCCGCGGCGGCCGCGTCGATGCCGCCGGTCGCGATGTCAACGGCGTACGGCAGCGTCGCGTTGGTGAGTGCATACGTCGACGTGTTGGGCACCGACCCGGGAATGTTGCCGACCGCGTAGTGGAGGACGGCGTGGCGCACGAAGACCGGGTCGGAGTGCGTGGTCTCGTGGATGCCTTCGACGCTTCCGCCCTGATCGATCGCGCAGTCGATGATCACCGCGCCGGGGCGCATCGTCGCGATCATGTCGTCGGTCACGAGCACCGGTGCCCGGCCGCCGGGGAGAAGGACCGCGCCGATGACGAGGTCGGCGTCGCGCACGGCGCGCGCGACGGCCGCGCGGTTGCTCGCGAGTGTCTGGATCCGGCCTTTGTGGATCTGATCGACCCACCGCAGCCGATCGATGTTCCGGTCGAGGAGCAGGACCTCCGCCTCCATGCCCTGCGCGATCCACGCCGCGTTCCAGCCCACGTTCCCGGCGCCGAGCACGACGACGCGCGCGGGCCGGACGCCCGGCGCGCCACCGAGCAGTACGCCGCGCCCGCCTTGGCCCCGTTCGAGGAAGTGCGCGCCGATCTGGGGGGCCATGCGGCCGGCGACCTCACTCATGGGCGCGAGCAGCGGCAGCTGGCCGTTCGTCTGGACCGTCTCGTACGCGATTCCGGTCGTGCCCGACTCGATCAGCGCGCGGCCGATCTCGGGGTAAGCGGCGAGATGGAGATAGGTGAACAACACGAGGCCCGGTCGCAGGAGCTCCAGCTCCGCGCGCTGAGGTTCCTTCACCTTGAGGACGAGGCCGGCCCGGCTCCAGACGTCGGCGGCATCGTCGACGATCTCCGCGCCGGCACCGCGGTAGTCGTCGTCGCTGATCCCCGAAGCCGAACCGGCGTCGCGCTCCACCAAGACGCGCACGCCGTGATGCTGCATCTCGAGCACGCCGTCGGGCGTGATCGCCACGCGGTGTTCGTCGGTCTTCACCTCTCGGGGGACGCCGACGACCAGCGGTGTGGTCACGAAGTCAACGTACCCCGGTGCCCGTCGCCGGTACGACCTCTTGCATGAACCGCTCGATCGTGTGCGGAGTACCGAAGTCGGAGAACTGACACACGAAGCCCTCGACGCCCCGGTCGATCTCGCGCGTCAGCGCGTCCGCGACCTCGGGCGCGGTCCCCGCGATCACTCCTCCCCACGAGCCGAACCGCCGGTTGGTCGTCGCGACGACTTCGTCGCGCTCGGCTTCGCTCGCGGCGAGCCCGATCGGGTGCTGCACCGAGATCCGGGCGTGGCCGATACGCGCTCGGAGCTCGTCGATGCGGTCGAGTGCGTAACCGGGGCAGTTCCACCAGTCCGCGAACCGCTCGACGATCGGCATCGTGAGGCGCGGCCCGCCGCCGCCGATGTGGATGGGCACGTGTGATTGCGCGGGAACCGGACGCCCGCTCGCGCCGCGCAGCGTGAAGTGTTCGCCGTCGTAGTCGAACGCCTCGCCGGAGAACATCTGCTCCAGGATCTCGAGCGTCTCTCGCAGCTTCGCGGCACGGGTCGCGGCCGGTTCCGGGCCGAAGCCGAAGGTCCGTAGCTCCTCGGGCACCGAGCCCCACCCGATCCCGAGATCGAGGCGCCCGCCCGAGATCACATCGAGCGAAGCGGCCATCTTTGCGAGCAGGACGGGGTGCCGGAACGGGTCGCACAACACGAGGTGGCCGACGCGGATGGAAGTGGTCCGAGCCGCGAGCGCGGACGCGACCGTCCAAGCCTCGAAGGTGTCGACCTCCGGGGCCATCGGCGCCGCGAGATGATCCATCAGCCAGACCGAATCGAAGCCGGCCGACTCGGCGGCGAGCGTGCGTTCGAGGATGCGGTCGAAGCCCATGCGGAGCTGTGGGAGGTAGAGCCCGAACCACGGAGAGGTCACGGGAGCGGACGCTAGCGTCGTCGTCCGATGGAGCTCCACGGCGCGCGCGCGATCGTCACGGGTGGTGCGAGCGGGATCGGCGCGGCGTGTGTCTTGCAGCTGCGCGCTGCCGGCGCGCGCGTCGTCTCACTCGATCTGGACGACGCGCCCGATTCCGACCGGTCGTTGCGCGTCGACGTCGCCGATGAGGACGCGGTCGTCGCGGCCGTGCACGAGGCGTCCGAATATCTTGGCGGTCTCGACATCGCCGTCTTGAGTGCGGGGATCGGAGGTAGCTCGCCCCTGCTGGAGTTGAGCACCCGTGAATGGGATCGGGTGCTCGCCGTGAACCTGCGGGGCGCGTTCGTGAGTCTGCGCGAATGCGCGTTGGCGATGATCGCCGGCGGCCCGCGCGCGCACGGGGCCGTGATCGTCGCGGTCACCAGCATCTCGGGCTCCTCGAGTGAGCGTCTCATGGCTCACTACGCCGTGTCGAAGGCCGGGCTCGCACAGCTCGTGCGCACAGCCGCCCGCGAGCTCGGTGTCAACGGAATCCGCGTGAACGCGGTCGCGCCCGGTACGACGGAGACGCCGATGTTCGCGGCAACGGAGCGGCTGCCCGGCTACCGAGAACAGGTCACGCGCCGCGCCGCGCTCGGCCGCCTGGGCACCGCGGCCGATGTAGCGCAGGCGGTCGTCGCGCTGTGCACCCTCGACTGGGTCACCGGCCAGGTCGTCGCGGCCGATGGCGGCATCTCCTTGCACAGCCCGATCGACCCGCAGGAGCCGCTGGAGGCAACGGACGGATGATGCACGTCCCTTGGATGATGCGCCTCGGACGATCCGAGTGGTCGTGAGCACCGCCGCGATCGTGTTCGACTTCGACGGCCTGATCCTCGATACCGAAGGGCCCGTCTTCACCTCGTGGCGGGAGGAGTTCGAGCTCCACGGTTGTCCCCCGCTGACGGTCGGCGAATGGGCGGCCGAGATCGGGACTGCGGGCGGCCTCGACCTGGTGGAGTTGATCCGCACGCGGGCGACGAAGCCGTTCGACGAGCTCCGCATGCAGGTGCGCCGTCGCGATCGTCGCGACGAGTTGCTCGCGCGGGAATCGGTGCGGCCCGGAGTCGTCGACTGGCTCGCCGAGGCCGAGGCATTGCGCTTGCCCGTTGCGATCGCGTCGAGCTCGGAGCGCGAGTGGGTCGAGTCTCACCTGGAGCGGCTCGGCCTCGCCGAGCGTTTCGCGGTCGTCGCGTGCCACGGACCCGGGCTCGCGGCGAAGCCCGAGCCCGACACGTATCTCGCCGCGTGCGAGGGAATCGGCGTCGACGCGGCGACCGCGATCGCGATCGAAGACTCACCGCACGGAGTCCGCGCGGCCAAGGCCGCCGGATTGTGGTGCGTGGCCGTGCCGCACGCGATCACGGAGCGCCTCGATCTCTCGCAGGCAGATCTGAACCTGCGCTCGCTCGCCGACGTGTCTCTCGGCGATGTGCTGCGCCGCCGAGACGCTTTCCGCGGATAACGGCGAGCTGTCGGCGGTTATCGGCGCGTCACCACGTTCACACACGGCCGCGCGTCAGCAGCGTCCGCCCCAGGGACCTTTGCCCTGCCACTGGTAGAGGGCCCACGCGGTTTCGTCCTGGTCGTACGCGGACGCGCGTGAGGGGAGCACGCCGACGAGGTCGAGCCGACCTTCGCGAGCGGCCACCGTGTCCCAGGTGGACGGCAGGAACTGGTACGCGCCGTAATAGCCCGAAGGGCTCACTGCGCCGTACTCCCCGCCGCTCTCGCGGTCGCGGGTACACACGAGGAAGGGGTCGTCGTGATGCGGGCTCACGCGACCGTCGTTCGCGCTCGAAGCGGTAACGGCTACCGGAGCAGCGACGTCGGGAGGCGCTGTCGGCGGCGCGAGATCTGAAGTGGTGATGACGCGCGGCGTGCCGGCGAAGCGGCGATCGCGCGACACGGCCAGCGCGACGCCGCCGTCCTGCTGGCGCGCCGCGAACGTGCGCAGCACCGCGAGCTGATGGTCGAGTGTCTGGCGCTCGCCCGCCACCTCGCTCAGCACCTTGTCGAGTTGCTTGCGCTGCGACTGGAGGCTCCGTTGCTGCGCGTTCAGATCGTCGACCGCCGCGGTGAGCTGCGCGATCGCCTCGTCGCCACCCGCGTTCGCGTCATCGACCAGACGCGCCCGGCGGGCCGAGTCGAGCGCGGTCGTGCCGAACATCGACGCGATGCCGACATCGGCGGTCTTGTACATGATCACGGCGCGCGCAGTCGCGATCTTGCGCGTCTGCACCATGCTCGCGTCGGCGAGCGCGATCTGATGCCGCACATCCGCGATCCCCGCGTCGATGCGCGCCGCGTTCGACTGGGCGCTGAACCAGCGCTGGGCCGCCTGCTCGATCGCCCGGGTCGTGGATGCGATGGAGTCGCTCGGCGTCGTTGCGTGCGCGGCGCCGGCCGGAACAAAGACGAGCGCGCCGGCACACGCGACCGCGGCGATGCGGGTCACGTAGCGTCGCGTCAGCCCGGTGCGAAAGTGGTGCTCCGCCACACCGATGCTGCGCCCGACGTCCACCCGAAGGTGGCCGGGTCGGCGCATGGATGTCGAACATAACAAGCGTGGATCTCAGGTAGTCGCATCACAGATCACGCTTCGTGGTGGTTCTCGTACCCGGTGCAAGAACCTCCTGCTCAGCGGCAACGCGAAAATCTTCGTGAAAAATGGACAGTTCGCGTGTTTACGCGATTGTTGCGCCGCCTTCGACTGGCACGGTCTGTCCGGTCAGGTACCGCGCGTCGTCACTCAACAGGAAGATTGCGACGTCGGCAATGTCGCGCGCTTGTGCGTACCGGCCGATCGGAACGCGCTGTCGCGCACGCGCGATTGCTTCTTCGGTTGCGAACGCACCACCGGTCATCGGCGTGTCGACTCCACCGGGGCAAATGCAATTCGCGCGCACGGCGTGGAGACCGTATTGAACCGCGAGCAGTCGTGTAAGCGCGTCGACTCCTCCCTTACTCGCGGTATAACCCGCGCCGTAACCGTGCCCTCGAATCGCCGCGGTCGATGCGATCGTCACGATCGCGCCACCCCCGTCGATGAGCATCGGAAGCGCATGCTTGATCACCGCGAACGTACCGACGAGGTTCACGCGAAGAACGTGCACGAAATCGTCGACCGTCACTTCGTGCGCGGGTCGCAGATCGGGTCCGTGGAAGATCCCCGCCGCCGTGACGACACCGGTGATCCGGCCGAGATCTGCGCCGGCTCGTTGCACCGTCTCGGCCACCGCCGCGTCGTCCCCGACGTCGCACGGGTACGCGACCGCGCGTCCGCCGGCGTCGTTGACGACGCGTGCCGTCTCTGCCGCGTTCTCGGCGGCGCGGTCGATCACCGCGACCGCGGCTCCCTCACGCGCCGCCCGTTCCGCGGTCGCGCGTCCGATGCCGCTGCCGCCGCCCGTGACCAGGACCGTTCCTTCGAGCATCTCAGCCGCCGCCTCTCTGCCCCGGGGCTCACCTTGGCGGTCGAAGCTAGGCCGCACGTACTGTGACTCGCATGTCAGCGAGCGCGACCGACATGCACAGTGTCGACGGGAAGGTGATCATCGTCACCGGATCGGGCCGGGGTGTGGGCCGGGGGATGGCGCTTCACCTCGGTCGCGGCGGCGCCCGCATCGTCGTGGCGGAGTGGAAGCCGCATCTGCTCGAGGAGACCACTCGCGAGCTGTCCGAGCTCGGCGTGGAGCATCTCGGCGTCGTCTGCGACATCCAGGTGCGCGACGAGATCGACGCGATGGTCGGACGGACGGTGGAGCGGTTCGGGCGCGTCGACGCGATCATCAACAACGCGCAGACCTTCCGACCGCTCGCGCCCGTTGCCGAGGTCGGCGAAGACGACTTCGACGTCTTCTACCGTTCGGGTGTCAAGGGAACGCTCTGGGCAATGCAAGCCGTGTACCCGCACATGAAGTCGCAGGGCTGGGGTCGCATCGTCAACTTCGCGTCGTCGATGGGCATCACTGGTGGGAGCGGGTTCGCTGCGTACAACGCCTCGAAGGAGGCGATCCGGGCAATCACGCGCACGGCGGCGCGTGAATGGGCGCTCGACGGGATCGTCGTCAACGCCATCGCACCGGCCGCGGCGACTCATCACGGCGACGCCGGCAAGCAGAGCGAGGGTTACCGAATCTTCATCGACAATTGCCCGATGAAGCGGCAGGGCGACCCCGAGCTCGACATCGGTCCGGTCGCCTGGTTCTTGTGTTCGGACGCTTGCCGTTACCTGACGGGTCACACGTTCATGGCCGACGGTGGCGCGTTCATGTGGGCGTGAGTGTTCCGGACTGCCCGGGTGCGCGCGCGCTCGAGGCCGACGGGTACCGCGTGCTCGACGCCGTGGACACGCACGAGAGCGACTTCGACGCCCAGCGTCATCTGAACAACGCAGCGACCGTGAGGTTGTTCAACGACCTGCGCGTCGCGTACGTGCACGGCCGCGTCGGCGCGTGGTGGTCGGAGCTGATCCGATGCGACAATCTCGTTATCGCGGCGCGCGAGGTGCATGTGCTGTACGAGAGCGAGGGCCGGCCGGACGAGCAGTTCGTGGGCGGCATGAAGTACGTCGGTCGTGAGGGCAAGGCCGCGGTGCTGGAACAGCGGCTCGTCGAGGCCGCGTCGGGCCGGCCGATCGCGCGGGCGTGGGTCGTACAGCTCCTCGTGCAGGCCGGCCGCGTCATCGACTGGCCCGACCGCTACTTCCAGCGGGTGTCCGAGATCGAGGGCCGGCCGATTCCCGCTCGGCCGCGCGCCGAGCCGCGCCGCCCCTGGGGCCCGCCGGCATTCGCCGCGACGTCAGGCGCCGAGCTCGGTTAACAGGCGTTCGAGGGCGTCGACCGCACGCGGGATGGCACGGTCGTAGCCCTCGGCGACGATCGCGTCGCCGATGAGCTCGAGCTCGAAGGAGCCGCGGTAGCCGGCGCTCAGAAGGTCGCGCATGATCCGTGCGAGAGGAATGTCACCGTCGCCGGGGACGAGTCGCTGCGACGACGCGATCGTCCCGACCTTGAAGTCGCTCACCTGCACGAGCCGGATCCGGTCGGCACCGTCGCGAATCGTTGTCGCGAGCGCGCGTTCGGCCCAGCACGCGTTCACTTCCATGCAAACCCCTGCGTCGAGACGGCGCGCGAGGTCGACCGCGTCGCGAAGTGTGTGCACGAAGCCCACGTCGACGCGCAGCGAGTTCGTGTGCTCGATCGCGAAGTCGACCGCGCGGGCGCGCGCCTCGACCAGGACGGGTGCCAGTGCCTGGGCGAGCGCGTCCGCAGCCTCTTCCCAGGTCAGGGGCGCGAACGGGCCGGTTGTGAACACCACTGCCGGGGCGCCCAGCGCGACGGCCGCGTCGATCGCGCGCGCGAGCCGGTCGCGTTGCACCTCCCAGCCGCGGGGATCGGAGAGCCGGAACGGTCCGAGACCGATGAGGTCCTTGACGCGCAGCCCGCGCCCGACGGCGTCGGCGACGAGTTGCGTCCCGGCCTCCCATCCGAACGCGTCCAGCTTCGCGACCGACACACCTACGTTCGTGATCCCGTGCCGTTCCCAGAACGCGACGTCGTCCGGTAGCGAGAGCTTGAACGTGGAGATGGCGCTGACACACGCTCGCGGATGCACGGTTCAGCCGAATGTCCGGCCACGGGCGATCGAGCTCCCGCCGTCGAGCTGGAGGTTGATCCCGGTGACGAAGCCCGACTCGGCGCTCGCCAGGTAGACGCACGCGTCGGCGACGTCGGATGCCTCGCCCAGGCGGGTCAGGTGCATGGCTTCGAGCACCGCACGGCGCTCGGGCGCGAGCTCGTGGTCGCGGCGGTCGTTGAGCACGTACCCGGGGCTGATCGTGTTGCACCGGATGCCGTGCTTGGCCTCCTCGACCGCGACGGCGCGGGTCAACCCGTTCAGCCCGGCCTTGGCCGCGACGTACGCCGCCAGGCCGGGGCTCGGTCGCTCGGCTTGGCGGCTCGAGATGTTCACGATCGCTCCGTGGCCCGCCCGGCGCATGTGCGCGATCGCCGCGCGCGCACACCACATCGGAGCCGTGAGATCGACCCGCAGGATCGCGTTCCATGCCTCGGTCGAGGTCTCGGCGACGGCCGCGTCACTGGCGTCGCCGCCGGCCGCGTTGTTCACCAGAACAGTGAGGCCGCCGAGCAGTTCGGCGGCCCGGGCGACCAGGGCCGTGCACGCGTCTTCGTCGTGCAGATCGGCCTCGACGAAGTGCGCGGTCGCGCCGGTGGAGGTGATGCCGGCGACGACGGATCCACCCCGGATGCCGTCGCGTCCGGTGACGACGACAGCGGCGCCTTCGGCGGCGAACGCGGCGGCGACGGCCCGCCCGATGCCGGCCGTCGATCCCGTCACGAGGGCGCGTTCGCCCTGCATCCGCATCCGGGCGACGCTACCCGCAGTACGCGACGCGACGCGCGGAGGCCGACCCGGCGCGTGAATCACTCGATCGAGTGACGCATTCGCGTCACGGTCGGCCCGAAGCTGTCCGGACTCATGACAGCTGACGAGCTCCCGATCGACGACACGCGGCGCGCCGGCGCCGCTCGTGATTGGCGCACCTTCTCCGTGTGCCGGAGTCACCCGACCCAATGGTGGTTCGCCGGTGGCAACCGCGAGATCGCGCAGGCGAAGGAGATCTGCTCGGGCTGCAGCGTGCAGGTGGAGTGCCTCGAGTTTGCGCTCGCCCGCCCCGATCTCACCGGGATCTGGGCCGGGACGACCCCTTCCGAGCGCGGCATGCTGCGCCGCGCGCGGCTCGCGACCGAGCCCGTGTCCGAGTCCGTGCCCGAGTTGGTCGCACTCGTGCCACCGCCGGCAGCGGAGCCGGCGTTCGTATCCGAGTCCGACTCGACTGGGTCCGACTCGACTGGGCCCGACTCCACTGGGCTCGACTCGACGTCGGCATGCGCCCCGCCCGACGCCGCGGCCGGCGCCGACCGCGGCGCTCTGCTCACTCCGGCCGAGGCGGCGCGCAGGCTGGGAGTGACGCCGAACACGGTGACGAGATGGTCGCGCGCCGGGCGGCTCGCGGCGATACAGACGATCGGCGGTCATCGCCGCTTCCGGCGCGCGGAGATCGAGCGCGTGTTGCGTGCCGGCGCGGCCACCGCGCCCGTCACACCGGCTTGAACGGCGGCGCCGGGCCGGATCCTTCGCGGCTCAATCGCCCGCGGCGGGAGCGGGCAGGGCGACCCACCCGGCGGCGCGCCGCCTGACCGCGAGCGGTATCGCCAGCGCGACTGCCGCGGTGAGCGTGACCGCGCCGGCGAACGCGAGTCCGGTACGCGGGCTCCAGTGCTGGCAGATCCATCCGACGAGCGGGCCGCCGATCACGGTGGTGCCGAGCGTCGACAGCGTGTATATCGCCATCACGCGGCCCCGCATCGACGCGACGGACCAGATCTGCATGTGCGCGTTGGCGGTACTACCGAAGAACACGGCGAGCGCGCCGAGCGGGACGAGCGCGAGGTATGTCGCTGGCCTCGTCGGTGCCGCGGCTGTGATCACGAGCATGCATCCGAGGAGCGCGGCGGCGCCCACGACGGTGCTCCGCGTCGGGCGGGACCGGGCGGCGGCGGTCAGCGCGCCGATCACCGTTCCCACGCCGAGCACCACCATCAGGAGCCCGGCGAGCCCGGCGCCGCCGTGAAAGGTGTCGAACGCCATCAACGTGAGGAAGGTCGGGAAGTTGTAGACGAGCGTGCCGACCACTACGACGAGCAGCATCGTCGTCCGGATCTCGGTGAGGCTCCACGCGTACGCGAGGCCTTCGCGTACGCGTGGCCGCTCACGGTGGGCGGAGTCGTGCCCGGGACGGTGTAGCGCGGCCGTCCGCATCGCCACGAGCGCCGCGACCACGGCGAAGAACGACGCGGCGTTCACGAAGAACACCCATGCGGCGCCGACGGTCGCGAAGAGCAGGCCGGCGAGCGCGGGACCGGTGATGCGCGCCGAATTCCCGACCGCGCTCGTGAGCGCCACCGCGTTGGGAACTGCCTCCCGGCCGACCATCTCCTCGACGAACGCCTGCCGCGTCGGCTCGTCCACGACGGTCACGAAGCCGAGCCCGACCGCCAACGCGAACACCATCCACACCTGCACGATCCCGGTCAGCACGATCAGCCAGAGTGCGACGGCCAGCGCGGCGGCCAGCGTCTGCGTGACGAGCAGCACCTTCCGGCGATCGAAGCGGTCGGCGATTGCTCCGCCCCAGAGCCCGAACAGCAGGACCGGAAGGAAACGGAACGCGAAGGTGGCGCCCACGGCGACACCGCTGTGCGTGAGGGTCTCGACGAGCGCCGCCTCCGCCATCGTCTGCATCCACGAGCCGACGTGCGACACCAGATCGCCGGCGAAGTACAGGCGGTAGTTGTAGGAGTCGAGCGAGCGGAACGTCCGCCGCAGGGCTCCGGGGGCGTCCCTCGCAGTATTCGGCGTTCGATGTTCCTCGCGCGGGTGCATGACCGAGCCGACGCTAATCGGGCCGTCGCGGCGAACCACTGCGGAATTACGGAGATATCGGGAAGTTCAAGAACCGGCCGGCTCGCCCGGAAGGAGCGTGAGCACCTCGACGCCGGTCGGCGTCACGAGCAGGCTGTGCTCGAACTGGGCCGACCGGGAGCCGTCGCGCGTCGGCGCGGTCCATCCGTCGGGCCAGATCCGGCCGAGCTCCCACGACCCCTCGTTGATCATGGGCTCGATCGTGAACGTGAGGCCGGGCGTGAGAACGAGATCGTTCGACGGGTCGTAGTAGTGGAGTACCGCGGGAGCGGTGTGGAATTCCTCACCGAGGCCGTGACCGACGAACGAGCGCACGACCCCGAACCCGGCCGCTTCCGCGTGCGACTGGATCGCGCGCCCGACCTCGTACAGGCGAGCGCCGGGGCGTACCTGCTCGATTCCCTTCCAGAGCGCCTCGCGCGTCACCTGTACGAGGCGACGGCCGTTGTCGTCGACGTCACCGACGCAGAACGTCGCGTTGCAGTCGCCGTGGACGCCATGGAGAAAGATCGTGACGTCGCAATTGACGATGTCGCCGTCGAGAAGCACGCGGTCGTCCGGGATCCCGTGACAGATCACCTCGTTCACCGACGTGCAGAGCGACTTCGGGAAGCCCTTGTAGTGCAGCGGGCTCG
>DATJAA010000341.1:0-4068 GCA_035516815.1 Acidimicrobiia bacterium
AACGGCTACCTCATGGTCTCCTCCGACGGCGGCATCTTCGCCTTCTCCAACCTCCCCTTCCTCGGCTCACTCGCCAACAACCCACCCGCCATCCCCATCGTCGGCGTCGCAAGCGGAGGCTGAACCCACCCACGTGCACACGTGCACGCGGTGGCGAGAGGTCATGTCGCGCAGAGCGTCTCGCCGTTCGCGGCATGGGCTTGGTCGATCGCGCACGTCGTCGCGTCGGCGCGGATCTTGCTCGGACGCACCGACGCCGGACCCTTCCAGATCACGAGCCGTGAATGCGGGTCGATGTTCAACGGCGTCGACGTGCCGTCGCCGAAAACGATGCTGACGTGCTTCACACCGTCGGCGACGCCACCGACCACGACCCAGTTGCTGCCCTCGGTCCCGTTGATGAACGCCACGAACGGTGCAGCCGAGCTCGTGCCGGCCGGGGGCAAGCAGCGCGCCGGACGCCCCTGGCGGGTCGGGACGGGGGCTGTGGTCGAGGTCGTGTCGCTCTGCGGACGCGCCGCACCTTGGGCGTCGTAGCAGCGCCACCCGTTGGTCGAAAGCGCGGTCGCAATCGCCCAGGGCTTCGACTCGAACCGACCCTGGGCAACCTGCTTCCAGGCGCTCGGGGCGATGGTACCCACGGCGGCCGAGCCGCTCCCGGTGGTGGTCGTCGTACCGCTCGAATGACCCGAGCTGCTACTGCACGCGCTCAGGATGCATGCGCCGACGATGATCCATTTCGTCCGGGACGGGCTCAGAAAAGACATAGGGACGTAGCCTAAACATCGCGCGAGCGCGCTCTTGATCATGGTCGACGTCATGGTCACGACCGGCCCGGGCAGACGGGAATCGCCGTCGCAGCCTTGTGGCGGCGGCTCGCGGTCGGTTCCCAGCCCGAAATGCACCCGTTGCGGCATTGGCGCAGCTCCGGGACGCCGGGTCGATTTGTGCGCTCGAGTGAGACCGAAATCTCTTCGCGCCCCCTGGCGGCCCCGTCCTGCCCTGGAATATCCTGCCAGCCGGACGGGCTCAGGGGGCAAAGGCGTTCGCGCCTAAGGGGCAATCGGGCATGGGGGAACGCGAGTACCGGAGAGGCGGATCGCTTAGATTCGTCACGCTCCGGATCGGCGCGTGCATTGTTCTCGCGCTCAGCGCGGTGATCGCGGTCGCCTCGCCCGCCGCCGCGGCCGCGCCGTCCGCGCCCACGATTCGATCGGTGCTCGCAGGCCCGGATGTCGGGACGATGTCACTCCGCTGGACCGCCCCGGTCGTCAACGGCGGTTTCGCGATCACCTCTTACGACTACCGCGTCCAGATCGACGGCGGCGCGTTCAGCCTCCCCGCGTCGCTCGGCGTCGGGAGCGCGAACACCGCAACCGTTCCGTGCCTTGCGCCCGCCGGGGCGGGGCACGGTTGCGGCTATGAAGTACGCGCGGAGAACGGCACTGCCGGAGCGTGGAGCGTTCCCGTCGCGGCACTCTGGACTCCGCCGAGTGTCGCGTTGCTCGGTTCCGCGGTCGCGGGTCCGAACCTCGGCCAAGCGACGCTTACCTGGCGTCCCCCGACGCAAACCGGTGGTCTCGCGGTGCAGTACCGCTACGAGGTCAACACCGGATCCGGTTACAGCGCGCCGACGAACATCCCTGCGGCGTCGATCACCCCGGTCACCGGACAGCCCTTCCCGCTGTTGTCCGCGGTCGTCAACTGCCCGATCGTCACGCCGCCCGCGAACGCGTGCTCGTACGTCCTGCAAGCGTTCAATGCCGCGGGCGCGGGCCCGTTGTCGAAGGCGCGCACGACCGTACTGACGCGTCCCTCGAAGCCCACGAATCTCCAGATCTTCACCAGCACCGTCGCGCTCGGAACCGGCATGGCGAACCAGTCGGTCACGTGGACGCCGGCCGCCGCCAACGGTGGGCTGCCCGTCAACGACGAAGTCGTCTGGGCGTGTGCAACCGCCGATGGGAGCGCGTGTAACGACGCGGCACCCGGATGGACACTCGTCAGCGATACGGCCGGCAACACCGCCACGAACGCAACGCACTCGTGCAAGCCGAACGGGCGCTGCGGATACGAGGTCTGGGCGCGCAACGCGATCGGCCGCGGCTGGACGATCAACAAGAGCCTCCCCGGCGTCCCGACGACGCTGTCTGCAACCGCGAGCATCGCGGCCCCGGGTCAGATCGACCTGCAGTGGTTGAACGCGGTGCAGGTCGGCTCCGGCTTCGGCCACTACGTGTTGTTCGAGTGCGATGCGTCGCAAGTCTGTACGAACGGCACCTGGGACAACGTCGCGGCCCACGCCGCGCCGTGGACGCGTGTCGATCTCACCGGCACCGCGACCACCACCTCCTACGACTGCAGCGTCTTCGTGACGTGCACGTTCCGGGTCGGGTACATGGACGCCGCGGGCAACATCGGCGGCGTCTCCAACTCGGTGACCGCCGCCGGCCTCGACGCGCCCAAGCTGACGGTCACACCCGGTACCGGTCCCGGCCAGATCAACTTGAGCTGGATCGCCCCCTCGAGCAGCTCTCCGATCAGCAACTACCAGATCGATCGCGACACCGGCAGCGGCTTCGTCCACTACCAGACGGTCCCCGCGCTCCCGACGTCGTACGTCGACACGGGTTGCACACCGGGCACGACCTGCACCTACAAGATCCGCGCGTTCTACGACGTCGGGCAATCACCCGACAGCAACACCGGGTCGGCGGTCTCTCCACTCGACACGCCCGTCACGATCACGACGCCCACCGCGAACGCGCGCGTCCCGTCGTCGACACCAACCCTCGCGGGCGCGGCCGCCGGCGCCACCGGTGACGCCGCGACCGTCACCGTCAAGATCTACGCCGGCGCGACCACCGCGGGGGCTCTCCAGCAGACACTCTCCGCGCCGAGGGTCGGCGCGACGTGGACGATCAACGCAAACACCCTGGCCGACGGCACGTACACCGCGCAGGCATCTGAGCTGAACTACGCGGGAACGACCCTCCTGAGCACGCCGGTCACGTTCGCGGTCGACACCACATCACCCGTCGTGACACTCACGACCGCGAACGGCGCCACCCGGACGTTCCCGTTCAACTCCAACGCCACGATCACCACCGTCGGCGGCGCCTGCGGGAGCGCGGCCGGCGACATCGCGACCGTCACCGTCGCGGTCACGGGCGGCATCACCGAGGGCGGCACCGCGCCGTGCACCGCCGGCGCGTGGAACTTCACGCTCACGTCGCCATTCGTCAACGGCAACACTTATTCGGTTACTGCGACGCAGGCCGACTCGGCCGGGAACACCGGCACGAGCGGAGCGGCGACCATCTCGGTCGACACCGTCATCCCGGTCGTCACGTTGACGACGGTGAACGGCACCGTGCGGACGTTCCCGTACCGCACCAATGCAACCGTCACCACGCTCGGCGGAGCGTGCGGCACGCTCACGGGCGACAGCGCGACGGTCTCCATCACGATCACGGGCGCGAGCACACAGAACGGCACCGCCGCGTGCACCTCGGGCGCATGGACCTTCACACCGACCGTCGCGTTCTCCACTGACGGCACCTACACGGTGACGGTGACGCAGACCGACTCTGCTCTGAACACCGGCACCTCGGGTGCGCAGCAGGTGATCGTCGACAAGACCGCGCCGATCGTCACGGTGACCGCCGTGAACGGCACCGCTCGCACGTTCCCGTACCTGACGAACGCGACCGTCACCTCGGTCGGCGGCACGTGCGGCGCGCTCGCGGGCGACGGCACCACGGTGCTGATCTCCGAGACGGGCGCGGGCAGCGAGAACGGCGCGGCCACCTGTGTCGCGGGCGCGTGGTCGTACTCGTTCATCAGCGCGCTGACCGTCAACGGCGCGTACACGATCACCGCGACGCAGACGGACGGCGGCGGCAACACCGGCACGAGTGGCGGCCAGACCATCACCGTCGACCGCACCGCGCCGCTCGTGACACTCACCACCGTCAACGGTTCCGTCCGGACCTTCCCCTACTCCACGAACGCGAACCTCACGACGGTCGGCGGCGCCTGCGGAGCGACGGCCGGCGACGCGGCCAC